>JAEDMP010000078.1 GCA_016302965.1 Bacteroidaceae bacterium | reverse complement strand
AACTCCCGCTTCGAGACTGCTCCGGGCATCAAGAATGTGGAGGCTCTGCAACGGTTTCTGGCGGAACGAAAAGAATGGGGATGAAGTAACCGGTATCCATCAGCTTACAACAGTAACGAATCAAACAAAAAGACTTATGAACAAGATAAACCAACTATTCGCCAACCGGGGCGAGCGCAAACTGCTCTCGCTCTATTTCTGCGCCGGATGTCCCACGCTCGACAATACCGGCGAGGTCATCAAAACCATGCAACAGCGGGGCATCGACATGATTGAGGTGGGCATCCCCTTCAGCGACCCCATGGCCGACGGTCCCGTCATCCAGGATGCCGCCACCAAGGCCCTGCGCAACGGCATGTCATTGGAGAAACTCTTCGGCCAGCTGGAGGCCATCAAGAACGAGGTGACCATCCCACTGGTGCTCATGGGCTATCTGAACCCCATCCTCCACTTTGGCATCGAAGCCTTCTGCCAGCGCTGTGTGCAGTGCGGAGTGTCGGGAACCATCATCCCCGACCTGCCCTTCAAGGACTATATGGAACAGGTGAAACCCGTGGCCGACCGATACGACCTGCGCATCATCATGCTCATCACCCCCGAGACGAGCGAGGAGCGCATCCGCTTCATCGACGAGCATACCGACGGATTCATCTATATGGTGTCTTCGGCGGCCATCACCGGTGCACAGAAGAGTTTCAACGAGTCGAAACTCGACTACTTCCGCCGCATCAACAGCATGAACCTGCGCAATCCGCGCATGATTGGATTCGGCATCTCCAACAAACAGACCCTGGAGAGTTCGCAACAGAATGCGGCCGGAGCCATCATCGGAAGCAAGTTTGTCACCCTGCTCAACGAAAGCAAGAATGCCGACGAAGCACTCGACAAACTCTTCCAGGCACTGGCTGAATGACGACGAACAGAGGAGTGGCTGTAAAAAAAGCAAAAATAATTGGAGGAAAAGAAGGATTATTGAACAAAAATCGGTATCTTTGCAGCCAATAGACAAACAATGGCTAAAAACTGATTGATTCCTTGAATATTCAATAACCGTAAAACAATTCAAATAAGATGAAGTATCTACAACTGCTACTCCTCTGTCTGCTATTCCCCGCGGCGCTCTCTGCCGACGGATGGGACAGCCAGTACAAGCAAATCGAACAAAGTATCAGACAACCACAGTTTGCAGACCGCAGCTTCTCCATCGTTAAATATGGAGCCAAGCCTGCCACAGCACCCTACCGCATCGGCAACGACACGCCTGTCGCAGCCGCCAACCAGAGGGCCATCAACAAAGCCATCGAGGCTTGTTCGAAGGCCGGAGGCGGACAGGTGGTGATTCCTGCCGGCACCTACTATACGGGAGCCATCACCCTGCTGAGCCACGTGAACCTCGTGGTGGAGAAGGGCGCCACCCTGCAGTTCGTGTTTGAACCCGACCTCTATCCCCAGGTGCTCACCCGATGGGAGGGACTGGACTGCTGGAACCTCTCACCCTGTATCTATGCCTATAAGCAGACCGACATCGCCATCACCGGCGAGGGTACCATCGACGGCGGCGGCAACCGCGAGACCTGGTGGCCCTGGTGCGGCGCTGCCCACTACGGATGGAAAGAGGGCGTGACCAGCCAGCGAAACGGTAGCCGTGCACGACTGCTGAAGATGGCCGAAGACGGCGTGGACATGAACGACCGACGCTTCACCAAGGCCGACGGACTGCGCCCGCAGCTCATCAACCCCAACCAGTGTGACGGTGTGCTCATCGAGGGCGTGACCCTGCTGAGTTCGCCCTTCTGGGTCATCCACCCCCTGCTCTGCAAGAACGTGACCGTGAGAGGCGTACACATCAACAACGATGGCCCCAACGGCGACGGATGTGACCCCGAATCGTGTGACGGCGTGCTCATCGAGAACTGCTACTTCAACACCGGCGACGACTGCATCGCCATCAAGAGCGGACGCAACATGGACGGACGACTCTGGAACAAACCCAGCGAGAACATCATCATCCGCAACTGCGAGATGCAGAACGGACACGGAGGTGTGGTCATCGGTAGTGAAATCTCGGGCGGATGCCGCAACGTGTTTGCCGAGAACAACAAGATGGACAGCCCCAGTCTCGACCGCGTGGTGCGCATCAAGACCAACACCTGCCGCGGCGGTGTCATCGAGAATATCTATGCCCGCAACATCGAGGTGGGACAGTGTGGCGAGTCGGTGCTGAAAATCAACCTCGACTATGAGCACAACGAAATCTGCTGCCGTGGCTACCTGCCCACCGTGCGCAACGTGCATCTCGACAATGTCACCTGCCAGAAGAGCAAGTACGGCGTACAGATTATCGCCCTCGATACCTGCACGAATGTCTATGACATCTACGTGAACAACTGCCGCTTCAACGGCGTGGCACAGGGCAACTTCCAGTCGGGAAAGACCCGCAACGTGGTGTTCAACAACTACTATGTGAACGGAGGACTGGTGTTGCAGCAGATGCCCTACAAGCACTACAGCGAATGGATGACCTACTCGGAGATGAAACGCGTGCCCCAGTCGTACATGCTCGACTTCTCCAAGAGACCCAAGTGGAGCTACGTGATGGGTATCGAACTGGAAGCCATGCTCGACACCTATCTGAAATATGGTCACGATGACATCCGGCGGTATTGCCAGATGTATACCGACACGATGATCAACGCCAAGGGCGAGATTCGCGGCTACCGCCTGGAAGACTACAACCTCGACCAGATCCGTACCGGACACTTCGTGGCCCGCATGTATGAGCACTTCCCCGAAAAGAAGAACCTGAAGGCCATGCAGACCCTCATGAAGCAGATGGAGAAACAGCCCCGCACCAAAGAGGGCGTATACTGGCACAAGGCCATCTATGCCTACCAGGTGTGGCTCGACGGCATCTTCATGGGACTGCCCTATCACGCCCTCACCGCCAACATGCTGCTCAAAGGCAAGAAGGCTGAGAAGATTTACGACGATGCCGTAGACCAGATAGCCAAAACCTACAGCCGAACTCTCGACCCCAAGACCGGACTCAACCGACATGCCTGGGACGAGACCAACCTGCAGTTCTGGGCCGACAAGGAAACCGGACTCTCGCAACACTGCTGGGGCAGAGCTCAGGGATGGTATACCATGGCACTCATCGAACTGCTCGACGCGCTGCCCGAGAACTACAAGCGCCGCGGCGAGGTAATCGAACTGCTGAAGAAAGACCTCGATGCCGTCATCAAATGGCAGGACAAGGCCACTGGCGTATGGTATCAGGTGATGGACAGCCCGAAACGCAAGGGCAACTACCTGGAATCGACCTGCTCGTCGATGTTCGCCTACGCTCTGCTCAAAGCCTACCGCAAGGGCTATGTGGGCACCAAATACCGTGATGCCGGTATCAAGGCATACAAGGGTATCATCAACAACTTCATCCGTGTGAACGACGACAAGACCATCTCGCTCACCCAATGCTGTGCGGTGGCCGGACTGGGCCCGGGCTCCACTCCCGTAGTGGAAGCTGCCATCAAGCAGGTGGACCCGAAGGGTAAGGTGAAGCATAACCCACGACGCGATGGCTCCTATGACTACTATCTCAGCGAGCCCATCCGCGACAACGATGCCAAGGGCCTTGGCCCCTTCATCTGGGCTTCACTGGAAATGGAGGCACTGGGATATGATACCGAAAACACCACCGCACAGATTGACCGTCAAGCGGTCGTTTCAAGAAACAATCCCATCGTAAGAGAAGCCAGCCCACTGGCTTCTCTTAGTCTTGGCAACGGACATTTTGCCGCCACCGTCGACGTGACCGGTCTGCAGAGCTATCCCCAGGACTATGAGAACGGGGTACCCCTGACCACCATGTCGGACTGGGGATGGCACTCCTTCCCCAACGACCAGAAGCTCACCCCCAAGGAAACGGAGGGTGCCTTCAATCTCGGCCACGGCCATGAGGAGGTGTATGCCGTAGAGTACAAGAAGGGAGGGCGCCAGCAGGAGGCCACCAACTATTTCCGCGTGAATCCCCACCGACTGAATCTCGGCGCACTCGGACTGAAACTCACCGACGGCGAGGGCAGGCAACTGAAACTCGCAGAACTGAAAAGCATCTACCAGGAACTGAAACTCTGGGACGGCACCATCGACTCGCGCTTCACCGCCAACGGCACACCCGTTGAAGTGACCACCGCCGGACTCACCAAGGGAGACGGTATCTTCGCACGCATCAAGTCGGAACTGCTCTCCAAGGGACAGGCTGCCGTCACCCTGCGTCTGCCCTACCCCACAGGCAAACATGCCGACGCCGCCAGCGACTGGAACAGCGACAACCGCCACCGCTCCGACATCGTGAGCAGCGACCGCAATATGGCCGTCATCGCCCACGAGATAGATGCCACCACCTATTTCATCACCCTGAAATGGGAGGGCGAAGCCACACTCTCCAAGACCGGTGCCCACGAATATACGCTGCAGCCCCAAGGGGATGTGCTGGCCGTGGCTGCCGAGTATACGCTGAAACAGAACCGCATGAAGCCGGCTCCCTTTGAATATGACCAGGCGATGAAGGCGGTGCTGAAACAGTGGCCCAGATTCTGGAAAGAAGGGGCCATCGTTGACTTCGGTGCCTGCACCGACCCCCGTGCCGCCGAACTGGAACGCCGCACCGTGCTCTCCCAGTATCTCACGGCCATCAACTGTGCCGGCAACATGCCGCCACAAGAAACGGGACTGACCTATAACTCCTGGTTCGGACGCCCCCATCTCGAGATGACCTGGTGGCATGCCGTAGACTTTGCCCTCTGGCAACGCCCCCAAGTGGTGGCCACCATGCTCGACTGGTATAACGACAAGGCTTTCTCCGTGGCCAAGGACATCGCCAAACGACAGGGATTCCAAGGCGCACGCTGGATGAAGATGACCGACCCCGAGGCCGGCGAGGCACCCTCGAACACGGGTTCGTTCCTCACCTGGCAGCAGCCTCATTATATCTATCTCGCCGAGGAGATGTACCGCGCCAACCCCTCAGCCGAGACACTGAAGAAATACGGCGAACAGGTGGAGGCCACCGCCCTCTTCATGGCCGACTTCGCCAAGGCCTGCGACCCCGGCAAGGGCAAGGCCATCAAACTCTTCGGACAGACAGCCATGCAGGAGTCCATGTCGAAGGACTTCTCCTATAACCATCCCTTTGAGCAAGCCTACTGGTGTTACGGACTGGGCGTGGCCCAAGTGTGGCGCGAACGCCAGGGACTGCCCCGCCATGCCGAATGGGACGACCTCATCAGCCGCATGGCTCCGCTCACCGTCAAAGACGGACGCTATCTCTCGGGCGAACCTATCATCCCCTTTGCCAAGGAGGCCAAGAGCCAGGGCTTTGACCCCTTCATCAGTGCCGAACAGACCGGACGCAAAGAGATTTCCGCCGAAGACTTTGCACTGAAATCACGCAGCGACCACCCCGCCGTACTGGGTGCCTGCGGTCTGCTGCCCTCCATCCCCTCGCCTGCCAACGGCTCACGGTTGCTCTACAATGAGGAGACGATGAAGGCCACCCTCAACTGGGTGATGGACAACTGGAACTGGGAGACCACCTGGGGATGGGACTATGGCATGATCGCCCTCTGCGCCGCCCGTCTCGGCGAGACAGAGACCGCCATCCAGGCGCTGCTCATCGACAAAGGCAAGAACACCTATCTCGTCAACGGACACAATTTCCAGGAGCCCAAACGCCTGCGCCTCTATCTGCCCGGCAACGGTGCCTTCCTCGATGCCATCGCTGCGATGTGCGCCGGATGGGACGGCTGTGACAAGCCCAACAATCCCGGTTTCCCCGACAACGGCAAATGGAATGTGCGTTGGGAAGGACTGCAGCGCATGCAATAAACAATTATACCTATTCATAATATAGCATCATGCAAACTACATTGACTACATTGTTTCTGGCAGCCCTCGCCTCAACAGCGATGGCACAGACACCTGCCTTCCCCGGTGCTGAAGGCTTTGGCCGATACACCGAAGGCGGACGAGGAGGCAAGGTCATCCACGTGACCAACCTCAACGACAGAGGCACGGGCTCACTACGCTGGGCGCTCTCACAGTCGGGCACCAAGACCATCGTCTTCGACGTGGGCGGATATATCGACCTGGAATCGCAACTCAACGTCCCCTCGAATACCACCATCGCCGGACAGACGGCTCCCGGTGATGGCATCACCTTGCGCTACCACACCCTCTACTTCGGCAAGAGTGACAACGTTATCGTACGCTTTATCCGCAGCCGCCGTTCACAGGTGAAAGACGTGAACGACGGGGCCGACGCCACCTGGGGACGCAACCGCAAGAACATCATCATCGACCACTGCTCCTTCTCGTGGAGCATCGACGAGGTGGCTTCGTTCTACGACAACCGCAATTTCACCATGCAGTGGTGTAACATCACCGAAGGACTCGCCAACCCCGGCCACTCCAAGGGTGAGCACAGCTATGGGGGCATATGGGGCGGCAAGAATGCCTCGTTCCACCATAACCTCATCGCCCATGTGCAGAACCGTTCCCCACGCTTCTGTGGGGCACGCTATGCATGGGAAGGCTTCGACACCTCCAAATACGAGAATGCCATCCAGGCCGAACGCGTGGACTTCCGCAACTGTGTCATCTACAACTGGGGCTCGGGCAACGGCTGCTATGGCGGCACCGGTGGCGGACAGATCAATATCGTGAACAATTACTACAAGGCCGGCCCCGGCACCAAGAACAAGACCACAGTGACCCAGGTGTCGGTGGCATCGAGCGGCAACGCCAGTGGCAGCCCCTACATGGGCTACAGCTGCCGCTACCACATCAAGGGCAACCACGTGACAGCAGCCAACTCGGCCAACTACGACTGGACGGGTGTTGCCTATGACAGCGGACTCAGCATCATCAACGGCGAACGCTATATCCCCGACGCCAAGCATCTCTATGGCGAACAGGAAACCTACGTGAAGGACAAGAATAACGTGGACTGCATCCGGCTGAAGATGGACGACCCCATCGATGCGGGCGAGGTGACCACACACGTGGCCAAGACCGCCTTTGACAAGGTGCTCAAATATGGCGGCAGCAGCCTGCACCGCGATGCAGCCGACACCCGCTATGCCCAGGAGGCTCTGCTCGGCACCACCACCTACACGGGTGCCCTCTCGGAACGTGCAGGTATCCTTGACTACATCAACGACCCTGAGGGTGACGAGGACGAGACCACGGCCAGCTATCCAACCCTGAAGGAGGAGACACGGCCAGCCGGTTTCGACACCGACCAGGACGGCATACCCGACGCATGGGAGACCGCCAACGGACTGAATCCCTACAGCGCATCGGACGGCAAAACATATACGCTCGACCCGCAGAAACGGTACACCAACCTGGAGGTCTATCTGAACAGTCTCGTGCAGGACATCATGATTGCCGGCAATGAGGATGCCCAGACCTCCGTGGCCGAATACTATCCCGCCTTCTACCGTGAGGATGGCAGCTACCAGCCCGCCATCGGCGAGGAATCGACCGGCATCGAGGAATTGCCCACCGAAGGCAACAGCGCCTTCCTCGTCAGCAACATCTGCTACAACGCCAGCGGACAGCAGGTCTCGCCCACAGCCAAAGGAATGGTCATCGAGCGTCTGCGCTACAGCAACGGCAAAGTTGTGGTCAGGAAAGTGCAGCGATAAGAGCTATGGCCATGAATCAAAGTTAAAAAAACATAAACAAGCAAGAAAAGAAGAAGGTACTGCTATAGCAATTCAGCAAAAAGCAGTACCTTTGCAGCCGATTTTAGTCCGTGGAGGCTCAGTCAAGCGGTAGCACAGTGCATACCCGCCTTGCGGAAAAACCCGTTTAAACACTAAAAAATGTACGCAATCGTAGAGATTAACGGTCAGCAGTTCAAGGCTGAAGAGGGCAAAAAGCTCTTCGTACACCACATGCAGAATGTGGAAGCCGGACAGACTGTTGAGTTTGAGAAGGTGCTGCTCGTCGACAAAGACGGCGCAGTAGAGGTGGGCGCACCTGCCGTAAATGGCGCCAAAGTAGTATGTGAGGTGGTGAATCCTCTTGTAAAGGGTGACAAGGTCATCGTTTTCAAGATGAAGCGCAGAAAGGACTATCGCAAGAAGAATGGTCATCGTGCACAATTCACCCAGATTGAAATCAAACAAGTAATCGCTTAAACACAGGAGGACGTAAGAATGGCACATAAAAAAGGTGTTGGTAGTTCTAAGAACGGCCGCGAGTCAGCAGCCCAGCGACTCGGTGTGAAGATTTGGGGTGGACAGAAGGTTATCGCCGGCAACATCATCGTTCGCCAGCGTGGCACCAAGCACAATCCCGGAAACAATGTTGGTATCGGTAAGGACGACACCCTGTACGCCCTGATTGATGGTACCGTTGTCTTCAAGAAAGGCCGCAAAGACAAGAGCTTCGTTTCAGTAATTCCCGAGGCTCAGGCTTAACAAAACTTACAAACAAAACACTTATTCCAAACAAACACGGACTCCCCATTTCATCGCCGATGAAATGGGGTTTCTGCTTTTTTCAGGTCATTGACGCTGCCTGTTGACATCCTGAACGCTGATTTTTACATCTTCGACTCCAATTTCTACCAGATAATTTTGCAAATTGGCGATAAATTTGTATTTTTGCAGGTCAATAAGAAGAAACAATATCAATCACATAGGTATATGCTTACACTTAAACTCATTACAGAAGAGACCGACCGCGTGATCAAAGGTCTGGAAAAGAAACATTTCCAGGGCGCACGCGAGGCCATCGACCAGGTGCTTGCCCTCGACAAAAAGCGCAGGGAGGCACAACAGCAGTCAGACAAAATCAAGCAAGAGGTAAAAGAGATCTCATCGCAGGTAGGTGCCCTCATGAAGCAGGGCAAACGCGAGGAGGCCGAAGAGGTGAAGCAGAAGGTTGCCACACTCAAACAGAAGGACCGCGAACTGCAGGAGCAGATGGACCAGGCACAGAAAGACCTGAACGCACTGCTCTGCACCATCCCTAACATCCCCTGCGACCAGGTGCCCGAAGGACGCGACGCCAGCGACAACGTGATAGTGAAGGAAGGCGGACAGATACCCGACCTGGGCGAGAACCCGCTCTGCCACTGGGACCTCTGCAAGAAATACAACCTCATCGACTTCGACCTCGGCGTGAAGATTACCGGTGCCGGATTCCCCGTATATATCGGCAAGATGGCCCGCCTGCAGAGAGCCCTTGAGGCTTTCTTCCTCGAAGAGGCCCGCAAGAGCGGTTACCTGGAGATTCAGCCTCCCTACGTGGTGAACGAGGCTTCGGGCTACGGCACAGGACAGCTGCCCGACAAGGAGGGACAGATGTATCACGCCAACCTGGACAACCTCTATCTCATCCCCACCGCCGAGGTGCCCGTGACCAACATCTTCCGCGACGTGATTGTCGACGAGAAAGACCTGCCCATCAAGCGCTGTGCCTACTCGGCCTGCTTCCGTCGTGAAGCCGGCAGCTACGGCAAGGACGTGCGCGGCCTGAACCGTCTGCACCAGTTTGACAAGGTGGAGATTGTGCGCATCGACAAGCCCAGCCACTCCTACGAGAGCCTGCAGGAGATGCTCGACCACGTGGAGGGTCTGATGCAAAAACTGGAACTGCCCTACCATATCCTACGTCTCTGCGGCGGCGACATGAGTTTCACCTCGGCCATCTGCTATGACTTCGAGGTATGGAGCGCCGCCCAAAAGCGCTGGCTGGAGGTGTCGTCGGTATCCAACTTCGAGAGCTACCAGGCCAACCGCCTGAAGTGCCGCTACCGCAACGCCGAGACCAAGAAGACAGAACTCTGCCATACCCTGAACGGTTCGGCACTGGCGCTGCCCCGTATCGTGGCCGCCATCATCGAGAACAACCAGACGGAAGAAGGCATCCGTGTACCCAAGTGTTTGGTGCCCTACTGCGGTTTTGAAATCCTCGACGACAAGAACTTCTGAGAAAGTCGTACTAAAGAAACAAAAAAATCCCGATAATTGCGTGAGATTTCGGGATTTTTTTATAACTTTGCGGCAAATATCATTTCGAAAGATAGAATTAACTATTCACATTTCATTTAAAACTGACAAATATGCAGTATTCAAACGAAGTCAACAACATGTGCGTTGTTGCCAAAGGTCCCAACCACGGACCTGCCCCTATTCCTGAAGAGGGAAAATGGATTCAGGCAAAAGAGATCAAAGACATCTCAGGCTATACCCACGGTGTGGGCTGGTGTGCACCCCAGCAGGGAGCCTGCAAGCTCTCTCTGAACATCAAGGAAGGTGTCATCCAGGAGTGCCTGGTAGAAACCATCGGCTGTACCGGTATGACCCACTCTGCCGCCATGGCTTCTGAAATCCTCCCCGGCAAGACCATCCTCGAGGCTCTGAACACTGACCTCGTTTGTGATGCCATCAACACCGCCATGCGCGAGCTCTTCCTCCAGATTGTTTACGGTCGTTCACAGAGCGCCTTCTCTGAAGACGGACTCGTCATCGGCGCCGGACTGGAAGACCTTGGCAAGGGTCTGCGCAGCCAGACTGGTACCCTCTATGGTACAGTGGCCAAAGGTACCCGCTACCTCGAGCTCACCGAGGGCTACATCACCAAGATGTTCCTCGACAAGGACAGCCAGGTTTGCGGCTACGAATATGTTCACCTCGGCAAGATGATGGAAGCCATCAAGGCTGGTATGGATGCCAACGAGGCAGTGAAGAAGTTCACCGGCTCTTACGGACGCACCAAGGCCGAGCAGGGAGTTGTTA
>JAEDMP010000077.1 GCA_016302965.1 Bacteroidaceae bacterium | reverse complement strand
GTTTTGCCTTCTGCTTGCTTGTCTTCTCTTCCATCTTGCTGCTGTTTTTCTGTTCGACAGGCAAAGTTAAACAAAATATATGGAAAGGAGATGTATTCCCTTCGCTTTTAACAATTATTTTTTTCTCATCATGAATCCTCCATCTATCATCGTGAATCCTCATATATATAATTAATAAGGTGTAAGAGTGGCTCCTCTCTTGTTTTCCGCCCAAGAAGCAGACGAAATGAATAGAAAAGGAAAATTTGAACACTTAATCTTTCGAAATGAATACAAATATCTTGGCATAAAGGCGTAACTTTGCAGCCGATTAAGAAATATTCGATTAAGAAATGCGACCCATGAAACAAGTATTATTCATTTTCACCTTTGCCTGCATCATGATGCCGGTGAAGGCAGAAACGCTGACGCTCAAAGACTGTCTGAGACTGGCGTTTGCCAACAACCTCTCGCTCCAGATGAGCCAAAACGAGGTGAACAAAGGCAAACACGCCATCAGCGAGAACCGCGCCAAGCTGCTGCCGCAGATCAACGCCATCGCCAACTTCAACGACAACTTTGACCCTCCCGTTTCGGTGACCGACGGCTCCG
Organism: Bacteroidaceae bacterium; assembly: GCA_016302965.1. Classification (GTDB taxonomy): domain Bacteria; phylum Bacteroidota; class Bacteroidia; order Bacteroidales; family Bacteroidaceae; genus Prevotella. The sequence continues at coordinate 10,282 of JAEDMP010000077.1, read as the reverse complement.
CCTACGGCAAACGTTACAATGTGACACAGACGCTGCAATACAATGCCTCGGCAGGACTGCAGCTGCAGATGCCCTTGTATAACCAGACCGTATATACCGCCATCGACATCGCCAAGACCCTCGACAACCTGAACCAGCTCTCCTACAGCAAGGCCCGCGAAGACCTGGCCATGCAGGTGGCGAAGATGTACTATCTGGCACAGAACACCCTGGAGCAGATAGAGCTCGTGAAGGAGAATATCCGACGGTTGGAGAAACTGCGCGAGATAGCACAGGCCTTCTATGACAACGAGATGGTGCTGAAGGTGGACATACAGCGTGCCGACATCAAGCTCGAAGAGCTGAGGGTGCAGCACGCCAACGCCGAGGCCATGCTCACCCAGCAGTATAACATGCTGAAATATGTGATGGACTATCCCGCCGACCGGGAGATTGCGCTCACCCCCGTCAACGTGGAAAATACGCAGGCCGCAGAACTGAGCGGACTGAATACCGCACAGTATGACCTGCTGATGTTGCAGGAGAAAGAAAAACTGGCTGAGCAACAACTGAAGATGGTGAAGGACGGCTATCTGCCCAGTCTCTCGCTCACCGGCAGCTGGATGTATTCGGCCTATACCGACGAAATGAAAAACTGGTTCCACTCCGGACCCTCCAACCACTGGTATCGCTCTGATGGAATAGGGCTGTCACTGCGTGTGCCTGTGTTCGACGGATTTGACAAACGCTCACGCTCGAGAAAGGCAAAGGTGGATATGGAAACGGCCAAACTCGCCTATGAGAATGCGCTGAAGAACTATCAGACACAGTATCTCAATGCGGTGAACGAGCTGCAAAACTCAGAACGTACCTACTACAAGCAGAAAGACAACTACAAACTGGCCGAGGACGTCTGTGCCGTAACCAATGACAGCTACCGCGAGGGCATCACCTCGATGGTGGAGGTGCTGCAGGACGAGATGAGGGTGAGTGCCGCCCAAAACAACTATCTCACTGCACACTACAATTTCCAGGTGGCCAACCTCACCCTGCTCAAACTCACCAAGCAACTCGACAAACTGGCCAAATAAATCCCCTATACATATCATCCAACAACCCCAAACAACAAATAACATTAGCATCATGGAAGAGAAGAACAACAACCATACAGAGACCCCAGTGAACCGTGAGGAAGAAGTGGCAAAACTGAAGAAACAGCGTTTGCGCCAGCGCATCGTGAGCGCCATCGGAGTGGCTATCATGCTCTGGGGCGTGGTAGAGATCGTGGGTATCTTTATCGACTACAAGAGCAACGAATCGAGCAACGACGCACAGATAGAACAGTATATCTCGCCCGTGAACCTGCGTGCATCGGGCTATATCAAGAAAATCTGCTTCACCGAACACCAGGACGTGAAGAAGGGTGACACCCTGCTCATGCTCGACGACCGCGAATACCGCATCCGTGTGATGGAGGCCGAGGCTGCCCTCAAGGACGCGCAGGCCGGTGCCAACGTCATCGGGGCCACGCTACAGACCACCGAGACCTCTGCCACCGTCTATGATGCCAGCATCGCCGAGATAGAAATCCGTCTGGCCAAACTCGCCAAAGACCGTGAACGCTACAAGAACCTCGTGGCAAGGAATGCCGCCACCCCCATCCAACTGGAACAGATAGAGGTGGAATATGAGGCCACCAAGCGCAAACTCGAGGCCACCAGGAAACAGAAGAAGGCCGCCCTCTCGGGTGTGAACGAGGTGCAGAACCGCCAGGCCAACAGCGCCGCCGCCATCGAACGGGCTGAGGCCGCTCTCGAGATGGCCAAGCTGAACCTCTCCTACTGTGTGGTGACTGCACCCTGCGACGGCAAGCTCGGACGCAGAGCACTGGAGGAGGGACAGATGGTGAACGCCGGACAGACCGTGACCAATATCGTGCCCAACAGCCAGAAATGGGTGGTGGCCAACTATAAGGAGACTCAGATGCAGAACATCCGCATCGGACAGAAGGTGAGGATGACCGTCGACGCCATCAGCGACAAGGAGTTTACGGGCAAGGTGACCGCCATCTCGGCCGCCACCGGATCGAAATACTCACTCGTGCCCACCGACAACTCGGCCGGCAACTTTGTGAAGATACAGCAGCGTGTGCCCGTGAGAATCGACTTCGAGGGACTCTCCAGGGAGGACAACGAGCGGCTGGCTGCGGGAATGATGGTCGTGGTGAAGGCCGAGAAATAAGAAGGGAGGGAGTATGAACAAGAACTTCCCGTTCCATGACTGGGTGCCCAAACCACTGGGCATCATCTTCCTGATGCTGCTCTTCATCCCCATCATGACCGTGGGCGGTGTCTATTCCGCCAACAGCAGTGAGATGGTGGGCGGCCTCGGCATCCAGTCGGAACATATCTCCTTCGTGGGATTTGTCACCTCGGTGGGAATGGCGGCTTTCTCGCCCTTCTTCTACTCGCTGGTGTGCATCCGCCGCGAGAAACTCATGTGCCTCGCCGGATTCTCCATCCTCACGGTGCTGAGCTTCGTCTGCGCCAACACCTCCAGCCTCTTCCTGCTCGCCCTGTGCAGTCTGGTGATGGGATTCGTGAGGCAGACCCTGCTCATGTGCAACCTCTTCACCCTCATCAAGTATGCCTTCGGTATCGAGGCCACCATCAACGTGACCCCCGGCAACGAGCCGACCACGGCTGAGGGATGGGACAAACTCGACACGGAGAAGACCACGAGCATGCCCACCATCTATTTCTTCTTCATGGTACTCGGACAGATAGGTACCTGGCTCACCGCCTGGTTTGCCTACAACTATGAGTGGCAGTATGTGTACTATGCCATGATGGCCGCGATGATTGTGGCGATGCTCATCATCTTCTTCACCATGCCCTACAACCCCTATCCCACGAAACACGTGCCGCTGTCGTTCTCGAAGTTCGGCAATGTGGTGGTGTTCTCGCTGATGTGCTGCTCGTTCATCTTCATCATGGTCTACGGCAAGGTGCTCGACTGGTATGACCATCCCTATATCCAGTGGGCCACGCTCCTCTGCATCCTCTCCTCCCTGCTTTTCGTCTGGTTGGAGAAGACGCGACGTTCACCCTACTTCCTGCTCGAGGCCTTCAAGAGCCGCAGCATCCAGGGAGGCATCCTGCTCTTCTTCGGACTGATGATCCTGAACTCGAGCCAGATGTTCGTGAATATCTTTGTGGGCGTGGGCATGAAGGTGGACAACCTGCAGAACGCGGCCTTGGGCAACTGGGTGCTCGTGGGCTATTTCGCCGGACTGGTGATGGCTATCTTCAGCAGTGCCAAGGGCATCCATCTGAAATGGCTCTTCAGCCTGGGATTCATCTTCATCGGACTGGCCTCGCTGTTCATGTATTTCGAGGTGCAGACCGACGGACTCTACAGCCGGATGAAGTGGCCCATCATCATCCGTGCCACGGGTATGATGCTGCTCTATGCCCTTACCGCCGTCTATGCCAACCAGCGCATGCCCTACAAACTGCTTTCCACCTGGGTGTGCATCATGCTCACCGTGCGTATGATTGTGGCACCCGGCATCGGGTCGGCCCTCTACAGCAATGTGCTGCAGGAACGGCAGCAGCATTATATCACCCGCTTTGCCCAGGATTTTGACCGCACCGAGTCGGAGGCTGCCAAGACTTACCGGCAGACGGTGATGGGCATGAAGATGCAGGGCAAGAGTGACACCGAGGCCGAGAACATGGCTGCCATGTCGCTCAAGGGAAAAGTGCAGGTGCAGGCCACGCTCACCGCTGTGAAGGAGATGGCAGGGTGGACCTTCTATGCCTGCCTCGTCTGTGCCGGTATCGTGCTGGCTGTGCCCTGGCCCAAAAGAAAATTGTCCTGATATCTATATATTAATCGCTTATTTGTGAGGGGGAGACACCTTGTTTCTTAATCGACATCTTTTCAGAGGAAAAGGATTTACACATTTATTCAATGGCTGTGGGTGTCTTCCCCTTTCTTTTTCCCTGTTACTTCGCGAGGCTGCAATTGTCACTTCGCGAGGCTGCAAATGGAAAATGGCATGGCTTTGAGCCGTAGAAACTGATAAGGATGGCTGTCCTGATGCAGAAAAATCGGAGAAATGTTGGGGATATGGAATATATTTTGTATCTTCGCAGTCGGAAACCTAAAACAATCATGATGTATGACAGCCATGATGAACGACAGCCATGATGAAAGACTCAACCTGTTGCAACAGGCTCTGAACGACGATGAAGATGTGTGCGGGTCTGACGGTACGCTGTGCCGCTTTCCCGAGATGCTCCTCTCACCCTACTGGATGCCGGGGGTGGGCTTTGTGGTCTGCGAGAAAGGATGCTTTTATTTTAGCGTCAACGGGCATTCTTTTGTAGCCAAGGCCGGAGAAACGGTGTTCATTCCCTCACATTCCACCTTCCAGATTATTAAATGGTCTGAAGGCTTCGCCTATCAGCTCCTGTTCTATCATATCGCCCCCATCAGAGAAATGCTGGGCAGCTCTGTACTGGCCATGCAGATACGAAATACACTCTCGCCGGGTATCTGTGATGTGTGGGCCACAGGCGAGGAGCAAACTCTCTGCCACTATGTCAAGTTGATGGGATGCTATCCCAAACAGTTCCACAATGCTTATGAGGACCACGAACAGAAGCTGCTGCTCATGGCCCTCACCTATAAGCTCTGTGCCATCTTCAGCCGACGCCTCGCCCAGAGTGAGGTGGAGATAGGTCACCGGCAGGAGATTTTCTTCCACTTGCTCCAACTGGTGAGACAGTATTATGGCAGCGAACGGTCGGTGTCTTTCTATGCCGACAAACTCTGTCTCTCGCCCAAATATCTGTCATCGCTCACCAAGGAGATTGCCGGCAAAACCGTACAGGAAATTATCTTCCAGGCGGTCGTCAAAAGGAGCATCTTCCTCATGAAGAACAGTAACAAGACCATCCAGCAGATTGCCGACGAACTGAACTTCCCGAACCTCTCGGCTTTTGGCACTTTCTTCAAGAAACAGACGGGATTCTCACCACGGAACTACCGGACCAAGGAATGAGCGGAGGCGGGGGGCAGAGATTTTTTTGCGGCAGAAAGATGGTTATCTCGAAGAAAACCTGTATCTTTGCAAGACCAAACGAACATCAGGGTGCATCCTACACCTATTATTATATATATAAACCGAAACATAATACCAATCATCCGATTATCTATATCACATAGTATTCACATCAATAAATTACTTCAATAAATCACATCAATAAATCACATCAAAATAATCAAATCACAAAAAACAATGAACGAACAAGAGAAGAACCCGCAGGCCGGACAGTTCCAGATTGAACTGCCCGCCGACGTAGCACAGGGCGACTATGCAAACTTCGCCATCATCACTCACTCCAGCAGCGATTTCGTCATCGACTTCGCACGCGTACTGCCAGGTGTGCCCAAGGCACAGGTGAAGAGCCGTGTCATCCTGGCTCCTGAACATGCCAAACGTCTGCTCGGTGCCCTGCAGGAGAACATCGTGAGATACGAGCAGGAGTATGGTGCCATCAAGATTCCCAACCAGGGTCCCCGCACCATCTCTCCCTTCAACGTGAGCAACAAGGGTGAGGCTTAAATCATCCGAATGAACTAACAACAAAAGTGAAGAGCATGAACAGATTATCTACCGCTATGCTTGTGCTGGCCTGGCCGATGATGGCCATGGCAAGTCAGGCAAAATGCCTGTCGTTTGTGATAGACACACGGAAAAACTTGCAGACCATGGAACATTTCGGCGCTTCTGACTGCTGGAGTATGCAGCATGTGGGAAGATGGAATGAGAGGGTGCAGCATCAGGTGGCTGACTGGCTCTTCAGTACTGAGAACGACAGCAGCGGAAAGCCCAAGGGAATTGGGCTTTCGCTCTGGCGCTTCAATGTGGGAGCAGGAAGCGCCGAACAGGGGGAAGAAAGCCAAATCGGTTCGCCATGGACCCGCAGCGAGGGCTTCATGACCGACAAGGGTGACTATGACTGGAACAAACTGAAGGGACAGCGACGGTTCCTCAAGCTCGCCAAAGAAAGAGGCGTGCCCCATTTCCTCGCTTTCCTCAACTCGCCTCCCGTCAGATTCACACAGAACGGACTCGCCACAAATACCGGAAGAGGCGGGACGCTCAACCTCAAGGAGGAACACTACCTTGATTTCGCAAGATATATGGCAGACGTGGTGCAGGGAGTGGAACGTCATGACGGCATCCATTTTGACTATATCTGCCCCTTCAATGAACCCGACGGACACTGGAACTGGACCGGACCCAAACAGGAGGGCACTCCGGCCACCAAACAGGAGATAGCACGGGTGGTGAGGCTGCTTGATGCCGAACTGACCCGAAGAAATATCGATACGGACATACTCGTCAGCGAGTCGTCGGATTACCGGTGTATGTTTGCCACCCACATGACCGACGCCTCGCGTGGTTACCAGATTCAGTCGTTCTTCTCTACCGACAGTACCGAAACCTGTCTCCGAGGACTACGGCATGTAAAACCGCTCATGGTGGGACACAGCTACTGGACCAATACACCGCTGCAGACCCTGCGAGACATCAGAAAAGAACTGCGCGACACACTCGACAAATACCGCGTTGACTTCTGGCAGACCGAGACCTGCATCATGGGAAATGATGAGGAAATAGGAGGGGGTGGGGGATATGACTTCACCATGAAGACCGCCCTCTATGTGGCACGTATCATCCATCACGACATCGTTTTTGCCGGTGCAAAAAGCTGGCAGTGGTGGAGGGCTGTTGGCGGAGACTATAAGGACGGACTGCTGCGCGAATACGCCAACAGGGATCTTACCGATGGTGAGGTGAAAGACTCGAAACTGCTCTGGACACTGGGCCACTACAGCCGTTTCGTCAGACCGAAAGCCGTCAGGAAACCCGTTGCAGCCCAAGTGAACGGCACAGTGCTGGAAGAGGGAGACACTCGTCCGCAGGCGCTGATGGTTACTGCCTATCAGAACCGTGACGGAAGCTATGCCGTGGTCATCATCAACTATGCCCGCGAGGAGCAACAGGCCTCATTCGGACTCGGCAGGCAAACGAAGAAGAAATGGAAAATCTACCGTACCACAGATGCCGAGGGTGAAGACCTCAAGCCCGTAGGCGAGGTGGCACCAGGCCGGACCATCACGTTGCCGGCACGCTCGATGACCACCTTGCTGATGGACTGACCGCATGCAGACCCTGCCCCAAAAGTAAAGAAAACGGGCAGAAAAGGGAAGATAAAAGGGTAAAGAAACGTTAAAAAGATTTATATATACCAAATATTTCGGATTCTTTTCGGCCTTGCTATACCTTATATTTGGCGGTATGAAACATTTTTACTAACTTTGCAACCCAAAATAGGCCGAGTGCCAATAGTGTAAATTTGACAATACATAAATAATAATATATAATTAAAAACAACAACAAAATGCCTACAATTCAACAATTGGTAAGAAAAGGTAGAACGGCGCTTGTTGAGAAGAGCAAATCACCCGCCCTTGACGCATGTCCTCAGCGTCGTGGTGTGTGTGTGCGCGTTTACACAACAACACCTAAGAAACCTAATTCGGCAATGCGTAAAGTTGCCCGTGTTCGTCTGACAAACCAGAAAGAAGTGAACTCCTACATCCCCGGAGAAGGACACAACCTGCAGGAGCACTCCATCGTGCTCGTTCGCGGTGGCCGTGTGAAGGACCTCCCCGGTGTTCGCTATCACATCGTACGTGGTACCCTCGATACCGCAGGTGTTGCCAACCGTACCCAGCGTCGTTCAAAGTATGGCGCCAAGCGTCCTAAAGCTAAGAAGTAATTGCCGGAGAAGGCAGTAAACAGCTTGTTTGGAACTGACTAAAAATTATTTATAAAGTTTTGCTGGTGAAGTTTAGAAAGGTTGAGTAAATGCCCTGGAGTGGGCGTTGAAGAACGTCAAAAAAGACAACCCCATGCAGAATTAAATCGTAAAAAATCAAATGAGAAAAGCAAAACCAAAGAAGAGGGTTATCCTCCCGGATCCCGTTTTCAACGACCAGAAGGTCTCCAAGTTCGTTAACCACCTCATGTATGATGGCAAAAAGTCTATTTCATACGAAATTTTCTATAACGCACTTGACAATGTAAAGGCTAAGATGAGCAACGAAGAGAAGTCGGCCCTCGAAATCTGGAAGACTGCTCTTGACAACATCACTCCCCAGGTGGAGGTGAAGAGCCGCCGTATTGGTGGTGCTACCTTCCAGGTGCCTACCGAAATCCGTCCCGACCGCAAGGAGAGCATCTCCATGAAGAACATGATCGCCTACGCACGCAAGCGCAGCGGTAAGACCATGGCCGACAAACTCGCAGCCGAAATCATGGACGCTTTCAACAACCAGGGTGGTGCCTTCAAGCGCAAGGAAGATATGCACCGCATGGCTGAGGCTAACCGCGCATTCGCTCACTTCAGATTCTAACTCATTTAATTAAGGTAAATAGAAATGGCTAACCGCGACTTACATTTGACTCGCAATATCGGCATTATGGCTCACATCGATGCCGGTAAGACAACGACTTCCGAGCGTATCCTCTTCTATACAGGTAAAACCCACAAAATCGGTGAGGTGCACGAAGGTGCTGCCACCATGGACTGGATGGCACAGGAGCAAGAGCGTGGTATCACTATCACATCTGCTGCCACTACCTGTAACTGGAAATGGAACAACAAGAACTTCAAGATCAACCTGATCGACACTCCGGGACACGTTGACTTCACCGCTGAGGTGGAACGTTCGCTCCGTGTGCTCGATGGTGCTGTAGCCACCTACTCCGCCGCTGACGGCGTTCAGCCCCAGTCGGAGACCGTTTGGCGTCAGGCTGACAAATACAATGTGCCCCGTATCGGTTACGTGAACAAGATGGACCGCTCGGGAGCCGACTTCTTCGAGACTGTTCAGCAGATGATTGACATCCTCGGTGCCAACCCCGTTGTGCTCCAGGTTCCCATCGGTGCCGAAGAGAACTTCAAGGGTGTGGTTGACCTCATCAAGATGAAGGCTATCCTCTGGCACGATGAGACCATGGGTGCTGAGTATGATATCGAGGAGATTCCCGCTGACCTCAAGGACGAGTGCGACGAGTGGAGAAACAAGCTGCTCGAAGCTGCCGCCGAATATGAGGAGGCTCTTATGGAGAAGTACTTCGATGACCCCAACTCCATCACTGAGGAGGAGATTATCGCCGCTATCCGCAAGGGTACTGTCAGCATGCAGTGCACACCTATGATTTGCGGTTCTTCCTACAAGAACAAGGGTGTCCAGCCGCTGCTCGACTATGTATGCGCCTTCCTGCCCTCTCCCCTCGACACAGAGGCTATCGTGGGTACCAACCCCGATACCGAAGAGGAAGAAGACCGCAAGCCCTCTGAGGATGCTCCCACATCTGCCCTCGCATTCAAGATTGCCACTGACCCCTACATGGGACGTCTGGTATTCTTCCGCGTTTACTCGGGTAAGGTTGTTGCCGGTTCTTACGTGCTTAACAGCCGTTCCGGCAAGAAGGAGCGCATCAGCCGCCTCTTCCAGATGAACTCCAACAAGGAAATCCCCATGGAATCAATCGATGCTGGTGATATCGGCGCAGGTGTTGGTTTCAAGGATATCCGCACTGGTGACACCCTCTGCGACGAGGCACATCCTATTGTGCTCGAGTCGATGACCTTCCCCGACACTGTGATTTCTATCGCCGTAGAGCCCAAGAGCCAGGCCGACATCGCCAAGCTCGACAACGGTCTCGCCAAGCTGGCTGAGGAAGACCCCACCTTCACCGTTCGTACCGACGAGCAGAGCGGACAGACCATCATCTCTGGTATGGGTGAGCTCCACCTCGATATCATCATCGACCGTCTGAAGCGTGAGTTCAAGGTTGAATGTAACCAGGGTAAGCCCCAGGTGAACTACAAGGAGGCCATCACCAAGACGGTTAACCTCCGCGAGGTTTACAAGAAGCAGAGTGGTGGACGCGGTAAGTTTGCTGATATCATCGTGAACGTGGGTCCCGTAGACGAGGACTTCAAGCAGGGTGGCCTGCAGTTCGTGAACGAGGTAAAGGGTGGTAACGTGCCCAAGGAATTCATCCCCTCTGTACAGAAGGGCTTTGAGAACGCCATGAAGAATGGTATCCTCGGCGGCTATCCCATGGACAGCATGAAGGTGACCCTCATCGACGGTTCTTTCCACCCCGTTGACTCCGACCAGCTCTCGTTCGAGCTCGCTGCCCTCA
>JAEDMP010000131.1 GCA_016302965.1 Bacteroidaceae bacterium | reverse complement strand
GGCGAGATGCTCTATATCAACAAGTCGGGCAAACACCCGATGTGGGCCATGGAATACTGCCGCGACGAGGGACTGCGCAAATACTGGGACGAGCAGTCATACCCCTACCATCAGGAGGGAGACGGACCGCTCTACCGAGGCAAACCTGCCAACGACTACAACCACAATATGGATGTCTTTGCCATCGAGATGGTGAGACGCTGGGAGGAATACTGGAAGGAACGCCCGGGAGGCGGCAAACGCTCGTCGGCCGGCGGCGTGAAGATTATATTCAGCGACACCAATACCCACCACCGCGGAGAGTCAAACTTCCGCACAAGCGGAGTGGTGGACGCCATGCGACTGCCCAAGGATGCATTCTACGTCCACCAGGTGATGTGGGACGGATGGGTGGAACCCGAACATCCCCATACACATATCATTGGCCACTGGAACTATGACAGCGGCACACGCAAACCCGTCTACGTCGTATCGAACGCAGACGAGGTGGAGCTCTTTGTCAACGGAAAGAGCATGGGTAAAGGGGAGCGCAGCCATCAGAATCTGTTCACCTTCAAGGATATTGCCTTCGAAAGCGGAAAGATAGAGGCAGTGGCCAGCAACGGAAGCCGCGATGAGAGGGTGACGGCCGGACAGCCATTCGCCATCCGGCTGGTAGCCATGAGCAATCCCGAAGGAATGAAGGCCGACGGGGCAGACATGGCCCTCGTGGAGGTAGAGGTGATAGACAAGGAGGGCAGACGCTGTCCGCTCGACGACCGCCTCATCCACTTCAGCTTCCATGGTGAGGCCACATGGATCGGCGGTATCGGAACCCGTGACAACAAGGCCATGCAGCGTGCCGACACCAATCGCGACAAGTCGCTGCTCGATGCCGCTGCCACCAAGAATGTGAGCGACAACTATGTGGGAGCGATGACGCTGCCCGTAGAATGTGGTGTCAACAGGGTGCTGCTGCGATCAACAGAAAATGCAGGCGACATCCAACTCTATGCCTGGGCCGAGGGAGTGAAGCCTGCTGCGCTCACACTGACGACCACGGATCCCGAAGGCAATCAGCTGCCCCAGCTTTCCCTGCCCTGCCGCCTCGACCGGGGCGAGACTCCAGCCACCCCCTCGTATGCCGACCGCCATCAAACGGTGGCTGTGAAATCGGCCACGGCCGGCTGCCACAACGATGACGTTACGGCATCCTATGATGACAATGAACTGACGGAGTGGAAGAGCGACGGCAAGCGAGAGCATGCGTGGATTACCTACTCGCTTGAACGCAAGGCGGCGCTGAGCAAAATCACCATGAAACTCACGGGCTGGCGGTCGCTGCGCTATCCTCTCGCTGTATATGCAGGCAAGAAAAAGGTTTGGGAGGGTATCACCGAACCGTCATTGGGTTATGTGCATATCGACATTCCGACACCTGTGAAGAGCGACCGCCTGACCATCAAGATGCTGGGGCCGGCCACGAACAAGACCGAAAAGGGCGACACCTCTGAACTGGCAGGAGGAAAGGCCGGCGAACTCGACCGCGTGGCATCAGCCAAGGGGGCTGTCAACCTGCGCATCGTGGAAGTGGATATGCTGGAATAAACTATCTTATTATTATGGTTATGAATTACATGGATTATGATGCCGAGACCCTGTTCTCGGTGGGACGCAGGTTCCTGAACGGCGACTGCGTGGAAAAAGATGTCGTCAAGGCAAGGGCTATGCTGGGAAGGGCAGCGGAGTTGGGGCATCCGTTGGCCCGGAAGCTGCTCGCCACCATCGAGGAAAACAGCCCGGAAACGGCGGACGAGATGGCGGAATGGAACAAGATGAGGTCGGGAGAGATGTACGACTGGACCGACCCCGTGATTGACCGCAGTCTGAGACGCTCCCGCTTGGCCTGTGAGAAGTTCAACCGCTCGGGCATCGACCATGATGACTACCGCCACCTGCTGCAGGAGATGGTTCCCGATGTGGCTGATTCGGTCACGATTCTGCCGCCTTTCCACTGCGACCATGGCAACGGTCTGCATCTGGGCGAAGGGGTGTTTGTCAACTACAACGGCATGTTTCTCGATGCAGGCGACATCACCATCGGTGCCCATACACTCATCGGTCCCAACTGCTCGCTCTATACCCCGCAACATCCGATGGACTTCCGCCAACGGCGCAAGTCATTGGAGTCGGCCTTCCCCATCACCATCGGCGAAGACTGCTGGTTGGGAGGCAATGTAACGGTTTGTCCTGGTGTGACCATCGGTGACCGCTGCGTGATTGGCGCTGGCAGTGTGGTCACCCACGACATCCCGTCAGATAGTCTTGCCGC
>JAEDMP010000076.1 GCA_016302965.1 Bacteroidaceae bacterium | reverse complement strand
CCGGGGTCATGCCCACCCGGTTCTCATTGTTCTTGATTTCTTTTGGCACACCTATCTTCATAGTAGTAAGTATTTGGTTAAACACCTTATTATATATACTTTATTATATATACCTTATTATATGTACTGAATTATATATGCTGATGCGTTGTTTTTCCGGTCTGTTCTCCTGCCGGTCTTTTCCTGCTGCAAATATAGGATAAAATCGTTTTGCCTCAAAGTTTTTTTCTGTTTTTTTGTAAGAAAGACTCATTTTATCCAAATATGACAACGGCACTTATTGGCCGTCATACTTCATGATGCTCTCACTGGCCTTTTCTGTCAGTGAATGTTTGCCCGATGGCTGTCTGAATGTTTTCATATAGCCTGTACGGATTTTCTTCGAAGCCCTGTCCGGTTTATGTTCCGCACTGCGGAATGTACGTTCCGCAGTGGTGAATATACGTTCCGCAGTGGTGAATGTACATTCCGCAGTGCGGAATATAAACTGGAAGCGGCTTTCAGTCAAATTCAGAATGCTTGTGTCCGCACTTCTTCGTCCCTTGTCCTTCCACTTTCGGCAGTTCGGTCGAGTCATGCCCATGACCCCCGTTCTTGTCCCATTCCCCCAGCCTATGTAGTTATCGAGAATGGCTCAGATTATCAAATTTAGTTCAATCTTTCAAAATCTGATGTCGATGCCGTTTTTTTTTGTTGCTTTTGGCCGTTTCTTTTTGTATTTTTTTTATCTTTGCAACAGCAAATAGTTGCCCTGTTCCCAGAAATAATCATATCAAACACAGATACTATGGATCGAAGATTTCAACGTGCTTTACAGTCCCGTCGCCCGTGGCATCTCCTGCTGCCAGTGGCGCATCAATCCCCTGTGGAGTTCCACTCATCCCCGGACTCCCCTCTTCCCAGTTTCCAAACGTCATCCCCTCATCTCTTGCGGAGTGCGTGCTGGCTTCTGCTGACGCTCCTGCTGGCTTTGTCGCAGCCGCTCCTTGCCGATGAGGATCATATGGCAGTGGAGTACAGTCCGTTTACCTACACCATCTGGAGGCCCAATACCGACCTGTCGCCCGACAATGACGCTATCCTGTTCAATTTCTGCTATTATAACGATTACAATTTTGACAGTTGGTGTGACGGTATCTCCATCTATGTAGATGATGAATATGTCGGCAAGATGACCAATATGGCAGGTGATGGACATGACAACACCTTCATCATGCCCGAAAGGATTGGTATCAACAGCACCAAGAACGGCAAGGTGGAAGCCCAGACGCTGAGATTCAGCCAGTCGGGTTCCGACTATTGGGCCAGGGTGCAAATCAGAATACAGCACCTGGGCAGGAACAAAAGCCACAAAATCAAGGTGCAAACCAAATGGACTCCCAACCGCGGTACAGCGGAATGGGAAGACGTTGTCTTCTATAGCCACTCCTATTGGCAAAGCATGCCCTCTGACGGTCAGGTGAGCAGCATCGGCAGGAACCGTGCCCGCTGGACCAACACCTCTGCACCTTCCAAACAAGACCAGCATGTCTTTATCCTGAAACAGAACCAGTCGACAGACAACTGGATTGAGGCCAACGACAACAACAGTGTGTTCTCCAAAAAAGTAGTTTCGGCCAACCGTAGCGAAACCGAGGAGACCTTCCATTGCGACTTCGACGTGGAGAGCAACTACATGCCCACCACGTTCTATCCCCGCTATTATTTCAACCTCACCTCCTTTACCGAGGGCGACCGGCAACTGTTTGATTACTGCAATGCCTTCCAGACCGTCTATTACTATCGTGCCAAGAACGTGAAGGCTTCTTTCGACCCGTGGAAAAAGGCGGTGACCCTCACTTGGGACACTGAATGCTACCAGTCGGGAGCCTCTACCGATGGCAAGTGGATGGTTTTCCGGGTCAAGGACGATGTGGCCAAACTGGCCGGCACCACCTCGGCTTTCAAAGACCGTACGTTTACCGACCAGAGCAGCAGTTTACAGCTCGACGATGAATACACCTACGAGGTATACTTCCTGCCCAACAGTTGGGGCGAGGTGTCGGCCAGCAAGTGTGCGGATGACCTGAAGGCATCGGTGAAGGTGAAAACCCCGTTCGACTACAACATATCGCTCACCGCCGAAGGCCAGGACCGCAGCATCAGGCTCCGTTGGGAGGCTCCTGCCATTCTCGCCAACGGTGACTACCAGTATACCGTCTACCGCAGTATGGGCAACGGCTCCTTCGAGACGTTGAAGAAGATTCCCGTCAGCCAACTGGCACAGACACTGTATGAATATGAGGACACGGACATTCCCAATTCCAGCGCCTCCTATCATTATTATGTGGGCATCAAGGTGATGGGCAAGGACTTTGAGAGCAACCAGCATGTCGCCTCCGTCAGCGGTTTCTCTCGTGTCACCGAAATCAAGGCGAGCAAGGGCGGATATGACAACACCGTGAAGGTCAACTGGAAAGCGGAACTCTTAGGCTCCACTGCCACCTACTATGAACTCTCGCGCCGTGTGCTCAACAGCCAGGCTGACTGGGAGATCATTTACACCACCTCTGGAACGGGTGTCAGTTACAGCTACAATGACCAGACGCTCACCAATGGCGTGTATTACGAGTATCGGGTGCTCTCATATAACCTCAACGACAAGAACGAACGTTATGGTGAGGCAGAAGCCCTGACCAACGGTTTCTGCAGTCTCACCGGAACCATCTCGGGTAATATTACCTACGGCAACGGAACAGCCGTGTCCGATGTGCGTGTCAATCTGGAACTCGCTGCCAACGGCAACCAGTCGGAATTGTCGCAGTTCTATTCCCTGCTCTCCAATGGTGCCAATGGTGGCATCCGCTGGAAGGTGGAGAAGAGCCTGGCTGCGAAGAAACTGGCCGGCAAGAACTGGACCACCCAGTTCTACCTGCGTCCTTCTGACGGATGTCTCACGCCGGTCGTCTTCGAGGCGGATGGCGTGATACTGAGCCTTGGCGATTACCGCTCTTCCGACAGCACCTTTGCCTTGCTGCTGAACGGGTCGGCAGTGGGCGACCTGCGCCTGCATACCGACCAGTTCACCCATGTCACCATGACCTATAAGGGTTCGGGCACCTTCCTGTTCTATACCATCGACAAGGAAGGACAGCTGAACACCGCCACGGCATCCAGTCCCGCCTACAAGGGCTTTGCATCGGAAGAAACCACCCTCTATTTTGCGGCTTCCGCTGATGGCAGCAGTGCCACGGGCTATGTAGGCCATATCGATGATGTGCGCTTCTTTGCAGACAGGGCGCTCACGGCCGATGAGGTGCGCAAGGATTACGACCACACCCTCACGGGACAGGAGAAAGGACTGCTGGCTTACTGGCCGCTCGACGAAGGACTGACCGGACAGAGGGATGCCTACGACTATTCGAGCAGCAACGGTGCGCCCAACGAAAACCATGGCGAACTGATGCCCAACAGCAGGGTAGACCAGATTGTGCCCGAGGAATCGCAGCTCAGCATCTATGCCATGACCGACGAGTCGGGCAACTATATCATCCGTGGCATCCATTACCAGGGCAACGGCACCAACTATGTGCTCCGTCCGCAGAAGGGAATCCACGAGTTCTCGCCCCGTACGATGACCCGCTATATCAGTGCCACGAGCAATGTGTACAGCAGTTCGTCGTTCACCGACGAGAGCAGTTTCCCCGTGTCGGGGGTAGTCTATTATCAAGGCACCAACTATCCCGTGGAGGATTGCTTCGTGAAGATTGACGGAGCGGTGGTGAGCGTAGATGGTGAACTGGTGAAGACCGACAAGGAAGGCCGATTCTCCATTGATGTGCCTATTGGCAACCACTTTGTATCAGTGGAGCGCAGTGGCCATACCTTCACCCTGAACGGACGCTATCCCGAAACGGGCAAGCATGAATTCGACAGGGCCATGACCGGACTGACCTTTTGGGACAATACGCTGGTGATGGTGACGGGACGTGTGGATGGCGGTGCCATCGAGCAGGCCCGCCCCATGGGCTTCGGCTCCTCTGTCAACAACATTGGTGTGGCCGAGATTGAACTGGAGGCCGACTATATGATGAATGCCACACAGCAGACGGTAGGCTCCGCCTTGATATGGGAGGCAGCTGCCCAGCCCCGTTACTTCGACGACGGCAATCCCCGGGTGGCCAACACCATCGTCACGGGATATGGGTCGAACGATGCCGCCAAGCGCATCACCATCACCACCGACAAACTCACGGGCGAGTTCTCGGCCATGCTGCCTCCGTTGAACTATACGGTGAAGAGTGTCCGCCTGCTTTCCAATCCCGAACTGGATTTCGGTGAGTATGCCGCCCACATCGATGCCAGCAATGCCAACGCAGCATATACCGACTCCTTGAAAAACGAATCGGGCAGCTACGACTATTTCAAGTATGCAGCCAAGTTCAACCTGGCCTACCGCTCCACTCCCCAGTTGGAGGTCAGTGATCCCGATGCCGACGAGGGAGCCATGGGCATCAAGACCTACAAGTTCACCCATGCCGACGGCACCACCGAAGATGTCGACATCTATACCGTGGACGGTCAGGGCAACGTGAGCTATGCCTACCGCTATCCCGTCTTCCTGCAACTCGACAAGTACAAACTCAACTTCCGCGGTTACGAGCGTTACGAGAACCATGACGAGGGAGCCCCGCTCACCTATCAGGATGTGCCGCTCAAGGATGTGGGTGTGAATATCGCCAACCAGTTCTCCGTAGCCAACCATTTCTATCAGAAAGACGGTTCGCTCGCCTTGGTTCCTGCAGACGGTTTCTCGCTCGACTCGCTCGGCCGTGGCACCTACGTCTTCCAGGTGGGTGCGCCTTGTCTGCTGGAGGAAGAGAACTTCTCGCGCGCACTGGCCATCAGTTACAACATCAAGGGCAACCGCTTCAGTCTGCCCGAAATCCGCGGTATCGTCTTCGGCAATATCCCCACAGGCAATAACTTCGTGACAGCCGGTCCCGACCAGGTGCTCATGGTGCTCCGCGACCCGCCCGGCTCAGGCTCTTCCTATACTTGGGAGAAAGGCTATTCCTGCTCGCAGACCATGACCTACGATACTACCCATGTGGCGAGCGAAGGTGTGAATGCAAACTTTATGGTGGGTGTCAAGCTGGCCACGGCCGTCGGTACGCCCGGTGCCTTGACCATCCACAGCGAGGAGCACACGGTGGATGCCGGAAAAGGGTACACCTTCACGGAGACCTGGTTCAACTCCAAGGGCTATACCACGACCACCACGCTGACGGAGAGTATATCCACCTCCAGCGACCCGCAGTTTGACGGACCCGATGCCGACATCTTCATCGGACGTTCCACCAATATCATCATCGGGCGGGCGCGCGATGTGCGTCTCCATCGGGGTGATGACGACCGGCCGCATCTCGGCATGAAGGAAGTCTTTACCATCGGCAACGAGTTTGGCACGGAGTTCCGGTATACCCAATACTATGTGCGCCATACGCTCATCCCCAACCTCAAAGCCACACGCAACCAGCTGATTCTGCCCAAGGGAACGGTTGTGCAGAATGATGGCACGTATTATAAATATGTATCATTGGTCGATGAAGATGACCCGTCGTTCGGACAGAACGGCAGCTATATGCGCATCGAACCGAAGCACAGCATCTCTACGGGCGATGGCGATTCCGGCATCACGGACAGTGTGATGTGGTGCAACCAGCAGGTGAAACGGTGGGAGAGCATCCTGGCCGATAACGAGCGTGCCAAGTTGATGGCCATTGATAACCGCAGCGAGTATCTCGACAAGAACTACAGTTTCGATGCCGGCTCCTCCATCACGGTTACAGACGAAGTGGCAAACGATACCACCCTCAGCAGTTCATTCCAGTTCTATTTCGGCTATGAGGTCCATGCGGTCAAGAATTTTGGAAATGATTTCACCAGCGTGGACGTCGAATTGAGTGGAGGCTATAATAACATCAAGACGAGTATGGAAGAGGAAACGACAACCGTCACCCAGACCTTCTCCTATACCCTGGCCGAAGAGCAGCCATACGATGCGCTCACCGTGGACGTATTCAAGGCTCCCGACAATTTCGGACATATCTTTGTCACAAGAGGAGGTCAGACTTCCGGCAACTGGGAGCCCCAGCAAGTGACCCACTACTTCCGTCCGGGCACCGAAATCATGTCGCAGACGCAGAAGGTTTCTGTTCCGAAGATTTATATCGAGACGCCTATTGTCAACAATGTGCCCGTAGGCGAGTCGGCCATCTTCAAGGTCAGGTTTGCTAATGAGTCGGAAACACGTTCCACCGTGCCGGTCGTCATCGGTATGGACAATGGTACGAATCCCGCGGGAGCCAAGGTGCTGGCTGGAGGTGGTACGGTGAACAAGGGCATCGAGGATGTGCTCTCCTACGGCAGTCCCGTGGAGCATACCGTGACCATCACCCAGACCGACTATGACGTGTTGGACTACCGTATCGGACTGATTCTCTTCGATTCCTGGCAAGCCACGCCATCGGTCTATCCCGCCAACTCCGATACGGCTTATATCGAGGCCCACTTTGTGCCCGCTTCCAGCAAGGTTGACCTGGCCACTTCGACGCCATACGTCAATTCGGGACTGGAAGGCCCGGCATCGTTCACCCTCTCCGACTATAACCTCAACCTGAAGAACCTGCGCACCATCAGCATCCGCCATAAAGGCGAGAACGACCAGGAGTGGGTGACCGACCAGGTGTGGAACACGCTGACCAACTGTGAGACCAAGGAAGACTCGTTGCAGGCAGTCACCACGCCCACCCTCTGCTATGAGGTGGACATGTCGCACCCCGTCCGATGGCCCGAACAGAACTATCTCTTCCAGGCGGTCACCATGAGCGACTTTGGTGGCAACAAGGAATACAACTACAGCGAGGTGGTGAAGGTGGTCAAGGATGTCTCGGCACCGGTGGTGCTGGGTACGCCTACACCTTCCAACGGTCTCTGCACCTTCGACAAAAACATCAGCGTGTCGTTCAATGAGGATATACGTGGCGAACTGCTCACTGCCGACGATAACATCTCGGTCATAGGACGACTCAACGAGATGGAACTGACCCATCAGACGGCCCTGCACTTTGAGGGCGGCGAGGGGGCACGGTCGGAAGCCAAACTGCAGTTCAAGGGCAAGGACATGGCCGTCAACCTCTGGACCCGATGGATGGGTGGCAAGGGATGTCTCATCGGACAGGGCACCTACGGGAACAACCTGGGGCTACTGGTGGATGAGACGGGTCACCTCGTGGTGCGTGTGGGCGAGCAGCAAATCAGCAGCAAGGCCGCCCTGCCCCAAAACGAGTGGCTGTTCCTCTCGCTGTCAGTGAACAATCCCCAGCAGACACCCATGGTCACTGCCGACTATGCCACTGCCGACGAGACCGTCAGCCTTTTCGACCATCAGGAACTGCCCGTTGTCATCAATACCGACGGCATCGTGTCTATCGGCCAATCCTATCATGGCGACATCCATGAACTGACCCTCTGGGATTATGCCCGTCCCTTCAGTGTGGCGGTCTCAGAACGCTCCAAGACCAAGAACCAGTTTACACCCCACCTCGTGGCCTACTGGCCGATGGACGAGGGGTATGGCTCGAAGGTGACGGAGAAGGTGAGAGCCTGCAATCTCGCGATGACGGCAGGAACAACCTGGTATCAGGCAAGCGTCAACTATGCGCTTCAGGTAGAGCCGCAGCAGCGTCTCGCCGTCAACCTCTCCAACTGTGCCACCGAGAGCGACGAGGACTATGTGATGCAACTCTGGTTCCGTGTGGACCTGGCACAACAGGCACTGACCCCCATCTTCAGTCTGAACAACGACCATACCCGCTTGGTGGTGTCGGCTGCCGATGGACATCTCTCCCTCTATAGCAATGGTCGGGAGACGCTGGTGTCGGCCCACGACTTCCGCGATGCCCAGTGGCACCAGTTCTCGATGATGGTCCACAAGAGCAGCCGTGCCAACGCCAACCTCTATCTTGACGGAAAGAGTGCTGCCATGCTCTCGTCGGATGAGGTGGCCGACCTGGGCGGTATGCTCGTACTGGGTGGTGGCATGAAGGGATATGTGGACGAGTTGCGCATCATGCACGACTTCTATTCTGCCGAAACCATCCTCAACAATATCTACCAGCGGGCCGACTCGCTCTATGCCTCGTCGATGGGACTGAAGATGTACTACCCGTTTGAGAAGACCGTCACCAATACCTACGGACAGCCCGAGACCAAGCCGGCACTCACTGATTTGGGCGCAAGCCAGACGGGAGCCGTCATGGCCCTCGAAGGTCCGCAGCCTTCCTGCACGGCCGAGGTGGCTCCCTCGTTGAGGCCCGTATCGGAGATGAAGAACGTGAAGTTCAAGTTCTTCACCACCGAACGCTCCGTCTTCATCATGCTCGACGAAGACCCCGCTGCAGTGCAGGGGTGTCGCCTCTATGCCACCGTGCGCGGCATCAAGGATTACTCGGGCAATACGCTCGACCAGGTCACTTGGTCGTTTGTTGTGGATGACAACACGCTGGATGTAGGACCGAAAGCGTTCAGCGGACTGATTGACGAGAACACGGAAGCAAAGGGCCGGGTCTACTCGGTGATGCTCTTCAACCAGGGTACGGAGACGAAGGCATGGACCATCGAGGGACTGCCCGAATGGATGGAAGCCAGCGACCGCTCCGGTGTTTTGGAGCCGGAAGAGATCAAGTTTATAGACCTGACGGTGATGGAATCGGCACCTGTGGGCATCAATGAGGGAACTATCTTCTTCA
This sequence comes from Bacteroidaceae bacterium, assembly GCA_016302965.1. Lineage (GTDB taxonomy): Bacteria > Bacteroidota > Bacteroidia > Bacteroidales > Bacteroidaceae > Prevotella. The sequence goes on along the minus strand of JAEDMP010000076.1, from coordinate 2,197 downwards.
TCGATGATAATGCCATCAGCCGACCGGTGAACTATAGCATCACCAAACTGGTCAACCGTCAGACATGGGCGGTCGATGCCAAGGACTACAGCAACACGATGAACATCATCGGACAGGTGATGGTGGACGGAGTCATCCAGGAGAATCCCTACAGTATGATTGCTGCCTTCGACAAGGCCGACCGCTGCATCGGTGTGGCGAGTCCTTCCTACTATTCGCGCTATGGTTCCTACTTCTTCCTGCTCAATATTTATGGTAACCAGGAGGATGAAGGCTTGAATTTCCGTTACTATGATGCCAATACGGGTGTGGTTTATCCTTCGTTCACGATGACCGTCGGCCAGACGGAGGTGTCGCCTTGGTTCAAGCCCAATACGGTTTATGGAACGATGGGTATGCCGCTCCTGTGGAAGGCTGACGATGACATTGAGCAGCACCTCGACATCCATGAGGGCTGGCAGTGGCTGTCGCTCTATGCCGCTCCCGACGCATCCGTCATAGACGAACTGATGACGCTCGTGACGGCTGATGGCACGCCCGTGGTGGAAGAGGTGGTCTGCAATGACCAGTTTGCCCGTCACGACATCGGACAGCCTTGGTATGGCGAACTCAACACGATGCAGACCGGAGTCATGTATAAGGTGAAGGGACGTGCCGAAGGCCGTCTCAACGTGGTGGGTGCATCGGCTGCCCGCCTACGCCAGCCCCTCACCATCCATCCCCAGTGGAACTGGCTCGGTGCCAATGTCTCGTCGCTCACCTCGCTGTCCGTGGCGCTCGCCGACATGAATCCCGAGGAGGGTGATGTCATCAAGAACCAGCACAAGATGGCCATCTACAGCCAAGGAGGCTGGGTGGGAACGCTTTCGGCCGTCACGCCCGGTGAGGGGTATTTCTACCGCTCTGAGGCTGCCGACGACAAGCAGTTTACCTATCCCTCTCCCTCGGTCATGCGGTCAAACCGTATGCTGGCTGCAACCGCCTCTGACGGAGACCGCGAATCCGTCTTTGGCCCTTATCATCCCGAATGGTATGAGGGCACGATGACGATTACTGCTGTGGTGGACGATGGCAATGGACGCATGGCCCGCTGCGAACTGGCCGCCTATAATGATGAGGGCGTGCTCTGCGGCAACAAGTTCTCGCATGATGAGGACAGCCGCCACCTTATATATATGGTGGTTCATGGCGATGCGAGCCGTCCCATCCATTTCCAGGTGGCTGTATCGGATGCGGAGGGTCAGACGGATACCCAGGTGATTTACGACATCGCCGAGTCGGTGACCTTCGAGGATGGCAAGTCCTTGGGCTCTGCTGAACAGCCCGTCGTGCTCCATCTGCTCACCACCGCTGTCGATGGCATCCAGTCCGACCGCTCTGCCCGTCATACCTACAAGAGTGTGGAAGACCATCGGATTATCATCCATCGTGGCGACAAGCGTTACTCCACCACCGGTGTGGAACGCCACTGATCACATTCTTTGCCATGTCATTGGTGAATAGGGCGGCAGATACCGTTCATTCATATACGATAGAGATGAAGAGACAAAGCATTTCCGGCAAGGAGGGATTCCTCCCACAAATAGGGAAAACCATACGCGATGGTATGGTTTTCCCTGCAGTGGGATTGCAGAATTACTTGTATCTTTGCACCATCAAAAGATACAGATAGAATACTCACTAAAAAAGATACGGATATGAAAAAGCTCAGTTCTTATATCAGTTTGATGGTGATGGCTCTGTTGCCTTTCTCTTTCACCAGTTGCGACGACGATGCCCTGATAGCCGATACGCTGTGGGGCGAGTGGCAGGGCGAGATGTATGTGTCGAGCTACTGGAACGGCCGCTATTATGATGCCTCCTATTCCGAGTTGGCTTTCGACAAGGATATCTACCGGTATGCTTCGGGTTCGGGCTATTGGGTGGATTATTACAGCAATGCCCCTTGGGACTATCATGCCAACCACATCCGTTGGACGGTGGACAATGGGGTTATACGCATCCGTTTCATGGAGGATGGCGGCTATATCGACATCTTCGACTACAGTCTGAACAGCGGCTATTTCTCCGGTGTCATCTACAACGACTATGATGAGGCTCTCCATTTCCGTCTGCGCAAGGTTTCTTCGCCCAATGACTGCTGGGATGACTTCCGCTGGGGATGGTATGACAACGGTTGGGACTACTGGAGCTACGG
>JAEDMP010000130.1 GCA_016302965.1 Bacteroidaceae bacterium | reverse complement strand
ACCGACACCTTCGTAAAGGTTGTGTCTTGGTATGACAACGAGATCGGCTACTCTAACAAGGTGCTCGAGCTCATCGCCCACATGAAGAAGGTGAACGGCTAATCAACAGACCGATTCAACTATCGACTATAAAAAAGTGTGTCCACTCTGTGGGCACACTTTTTTTGGGTCTCAACCGGGCTCTTTCGGCCAAAACAGCACCCGACAATGGGGGATTTTGGGGGAAGAAGCAATATTTTCCGGCTGACAGGATGTCTTTTTGGAAGATTTTGCCTAAATTTGCAGTCCACTCTATCAACGATACGAAAAGCGACAAGCAAGTATGAAGACGGATATGCTGACCATATTAGGACCAACGGCCTGCGGCAAAACAAAACTCGCCGTGGCAGTGGCCGACAGACTGGGGGCGGAAATCATCAGTGCCGACTCCAGGCAGGTGTACCGGCACATGGACATCGGTACGGGCAAGGACCTCGACGACTATGTCATCAACGGAAAGACCATCCCCTACCATCTCATCGACATCGCCGAAGCCGGAACGAAATACAACCTGTTCCAATACCAGCACGATTTCCTCCGTGCCTATCAGGACATCAGGCAACGGGGCATAGTGCCCATCCTATGCGGTGGAACAGGACTCTATCTGGAGGCTGTGGTCAAGGGCTATCACCTGGCTGCAGTACCGGAGAACAAGGAGCTGAGACAGCGGCTGCAGGACAAGTCGCTCGAGGAACTGACCACCATGCTCGAAGAACTGAAACGACAGAACCACTCGCACATGCACAACATCACCGACGTGGACACGGCACAAAGGGCTATCAGAGCCATCGAGATCGAGACCTTCAACGGCGAACATCCCGCCGAGGGGGCACAGCTGCCACCCATCCGCACCGTCATCATCGGCGTGGACATCGAGCGGGAGGAGAGACGACGGAAGATTTCCGAAAGACTGCGCCAGCGGCTCAACGAGGGGATGGTCGACGAGGTGAAGGCACTGCTCGACAGCGGCATACCCGCCGATGACCTCATCTACTACGGACTGGAATACAAATATCTCACCGAATATATCATCGGCAAACGCTCCTACGACGAGATGGTGGGCGCACTCGAAATCGCCATCCACCAGTTTGCCAAACGGCAGATGACCTGGTTCAGAGGCATGGAGCGACGCGGCACACACATCCACTGGATAGATGCCCGACTGACGATGGAGGAGAAAGTGAAGCAGGTCATCGACCGCTGGCAAGACGCATCCGTCTGACAGGACAGATTACTTGAACAGTACAGCTTTTACGAACAATACAGATGATTCTAACAGCGCAGGTTATGAACGAGACAGACAACAAAAACAAGAGATGGGGCATCATCTTCTGCCCTAAATACAAGTTGAGCAGCAACAGGAAACAATGGCTCAAAGTGCAGCAGGCGCTCAAGGAGAAGGGCGTCAGCTACGACTTCGTGCAGAGCGAAAACAGCGACAGCGTGAGCCGGCTGGTGAAGATGCTCATCTCCAACAACTACAAGACCATCATCATCATGGGGGGCGACTCGGCACTCAACGATGCCGTCAACTGTCTCATGCAGGAGGAGAAAAACGTAAGGGACAGCATCGCAATCGGCATCATACCCAACGGCGGGCTCAACGACTTTGCACGCTTCTGGGGTTTCAAGGAGAGCCATCCCGAACAGACGGTGGAATGGCTGCAGAAACGACGCATCAGGAAGATTGACCTGGGCTGCATCCGCTATCAGAACAAGAAGGGTGAGAACTGCCACCGCTATTTCGCCAACTGCGTGAACATCGGGTTGTCGGCCGACATCATGAACCTGCGCCGTCAGGCCCACAGCATGCTGGGGTCAACAACGCTCTCGTTCATCGTCTCGCTCGTGATGATGCTGTTCCACCGGCTGGACTACAAGATGCACCTGCGCATCAACAGCGAGGAAATCAAACGCAGGGTCATGACCATCTGCATCGGGTCGGGACCCGGCTACGGACAGACACCCAGCGCCGTGCCCTACAACGGACTGCTCGACGTGTCGGCCGTCTATCACCCCGAGGTGCTCCAGCTCCTGGGCGGCCTCTGGCTGCTCTTCACCGGCCGCTTCCTCAACCACCACTGTGTGCATCCCTTCCGCACCCGTGAGGTAGAGGTGACAGAAGCCAAGCATGCCCTGGTCGGCGTGGACGGACGCCTCATCTCCACTCCCTCCGGCTCCTATCGCATCGAGGTGGAGCAAGAGGTCATCAACTTCCTCATTCCCGATTAATGAAGAATCGATCAGCCCTCATCAAAAAGGAACATCTCCCGAGGAACCACTCCTCCACCACATGTTAAATAC
>JAEDMP010000129.1 GCA_016302965.1 Bacteroidaceae bacterium | reverse complement strand
TGCTGATCTCATGGGTGATGACTTCGCCATTGATGACGGCGCTCATCTTGTAGGTAAACTTCTGTTCATCGTCCTTTTTGGGCTTATCTCCCTCCTTAGGTTGAACAGGAGCCTTTTCTACCCAGATGTCTCCGACTTCGACCTCTCTGCCGTGCTTGCCTTCACGATACCAGCCCTTGCTTTCATCCACAGTCTGACCATCGGTATAGCCCTGGTTGGGGTCAAGCGTAGGGGCAACGTGCTGGCGTTCGTTGAGTGGGTCACTGACAACAAGCGGTTGGTCTTCTTCCATGCGTTGCCTCATGGAGGCTTCTACTTCGGGCTTCAGACTGATGGCTATCTGCTCTTTACTGTTGAGCATATCCTTGGTAATCTGCTCTTGGAAGTCACTGCTGATGACATGGTTCATCACGTCAAGGCGATCCTGCATAGGTGTGCTCTTGAGGGAGTTGTCGGTGAGTTTGCTCAGCTCTTCGTCGCTCAGGTCATAGACAAAGTCCTGCTGCGTGGCAGTGGACTGGATGGTCAGCGTCTTCTTCTCTGCATCGATGACGATACCATGGGAAGACAGGCATTCCTGCCACTTCTCATTGGTGAAATAGACATCAGATGTGACGAGGTCTTTGTATGGCTTGGCCGGTTCCTGCGGTCTCGGACGGGCAACCACGGGTGGAAAGACATTCTGCAGGTCTTTCAGTGGGTCTTGTACTGTAGGCGCTTCCTGACGGCCTTTGTAATAGTAGCCATAGCTGCCGCTTTTGAGTTCGCCTGGACGTAGCCGTCCGTCGGCGTGTTCGGGTACCATGGCGACACCAGCCACTCTGCGGAGGTGGAAGCCATCCTGCAATCTCGGTGTCCAGCCTAGGTAACGTTCTCTGTAGCCATGCAGTCCCATGGCAACACGTCCGTTGACATTGCGGGCGGCGACATAGGATGATGGCATATCGAAATCTTTGCCTACAATGTTGTTGAAGGTCTTGTAGGCATTCTTGTTGGCATAGTTGGTGCCTCCGTCAGCGAGAGCCCGAAACTGCTGTTCACTGATGGGATATTCCAACAAAGGTGAGTCGTGGCCTTGCACAATCAGCAGGTAGCGGTCTCCCTGAACGGCAAGCTGGGCTCTCATGCCATTCCTGCGTAGGAGGTCTTGGAGCTGATAGGACAGCTCTCCTCTGTAGGGCATGGCTTCTGAACGGATGCTCATGATTGGTAGTGATTGAAAGTGATGGACTAATTGCTGATACTCTCTTCAAACAGCTCTTCACGGAAGTCCATGAAGGCTTTGGCGGCACTGTCGCTATCGGGGTCGAGACCTTCGTCGCGACAGAACTGGTTGTAGTCTTCGGTAATCTCAGGCGACTGCTGGATGACGAAATCCACAGCCGAGATGTTTCCTGCCTCGTATTGCTCGCGCAGGGTGTCGTAATCGGGATAATTCATTGCTTTTTGATTTTTATTGTTTGTGAAAAATGGTTATCGGGTGAGTTGGCGTGCCTCTTCCGACTGGTTGCTTTCCTGATGATAGGGACGCTGCTCGCTTTCACGCAGCTCTTCCACGGGTATGCCATTGGCATGGGCATTGCGCTCCATAGCATCGATGATGTCCTGGGTGAACTCGTCATCGGGGACATACGACAGCACGCCGTTTCTGTTAATCCAGCAGCCGTCATTGCCAAAGGAATACTCGGGTATGGGCTGGCGCACGACCTTTTCCCAACGGCGGGCATCGCCTGGGACTATCTCCACGCCTCTCTCCGACAAGAGGTCAACGCCGATGGTGACGATGGTGGGTGTTCCCTTAGAGTCGGGCACTTCCACAGTGATCAGTCCGCCGGTCCAGAAGCCTTGCATGTCGTCGCCCGACAGGTCGAACTCGTTGCCGATGGTATGCAGGTTGCGTCCGATGATCTGCGTCGGGGTATAGACCACGCTGTTGGTGTCCTTGTCTATCTGCACAAAGGCTTTCAGGGTTTCGTCGTCCTCAGTGATGTCTGCAACGATGGTCTTGCCGCTAAGGAGCAGTTGCTTGTCATGCTCATTAAACTGGGTGAGGTCAATCTCCTTGAGCTTGGGCAAGAACAATGCTTCTACACCATAAGCGGTCTCTACCAGGCAGAATCTGGCATAGCAATGGGTGAAGCCGAAAGGCTGCTTGATGGCAATGGGAAGCAAGGGAGACATACCGCCCATCTCAATCTTGTCGTGGACAAAATCCGGAAGGTCTAAAATCATCTCCTCCGTGAGTCCAAACTCACCGAGGATGTCGAATGGATATTCTTCCCTGTGGAATCTTTTTTCTGTCATGCGATACACGTTTTGATGATAAATTCTGTTAGCAAAGGTACTCTTGAATATAGAGGAAATAGAAAAAC
>JAEDMP010000016.1 GCA_016302965.1 Bacteroidaceae bacterium | reverse complement strand
GTTTGCTTGATAAGATTGAGCAGGATGGCAGGATTGATGTTCTTGCCATCCTTTTGTGCGTTCACCCGAGGCCGGCGTGAACGGAAACGGAATCAGCCGGGGGTAGATGGATAAAGGCAAAATCGGGATAGTGGGCTTGCATATACAGTATATCCACAAAAAAAATGCAGAAAGATTTTGTCGGATAAATGAAAAGTTGTAACTTTGCAGCCAAAGCATGACAGAGGGGTGCTCCGGCAGTTGCCAGGGCTGAGATTATACCCGAAACCTGATGCGGATAATGCCGCCGTAGGGACTGACACGACCATTCAAGACCCGACATTTACCCCAGCACCGCCCATCCACTGTACTCCTCTGCCGTATCGATAAATCTGAAACCAAATATACAGACAAAGACAATGGAGAAATTGGTAATTGCCGGGAGAGAGTTCGGCTCCCGCCTGTTTCTTGGAACAGGAAAATTCAGCTCAAACCAAGTGATGGCCGAAGCCATAGCCGCCTCGGAAACCGAGATGGTGACCATGGCCATGAAACGTATCGACCTCAACGATGCCGGCGACGACATGTTGCAGCATATCGCACGCCCCAACATACAGTTGTTGCCCAACACCTCGGGGACACGCAATGCCCAAGAGGCAGTGTTTGCCGCCAAGATGGCCCGTGAGGCCTTTGGCACCAACTGGCTCAAGCTCGAGATTCACCCTGACCCTCGCTACCTCTTGCCCGATCCCGTAGAAACACTCAAAGCCACCGAGCAGCTCGTGAAGGAGGGGTTTGTCGTGCTGCCCTACTGTCAGGCCGACCCCGTGCTCTGCAAGCGGCTGGCCGAGGCTGGAGCCGCTACCGTGATGCCGCTGGCTGCTCCCATCGGTACCAACAAAGGATTGCGCACCTTCGACTTCCTGCAAATCATTATTGAGGAAGCTTCGGTGCCCGTCGTGGTGGATGCCGGTATCGGAAGCCCCAGTGATGCTGCCAAAGCCATGGAGATAGGGGCTGATGCCTGTCTCGTCAATACCGCCATCTCGGTGGCCGGAGATCCCGTGGCAATGGCTCGCGCCTTCAAGAAAGCAGTAGAGTGCGGACGCGAAGCCTACGAGGCTGGTCTCGCTGTGCAGCAGATTGACATGACGGCTGTGGCAAGCTCGCCCCTTACCGCCTTCCTCAACAACTGACGGTGGCATAGACAGAGTTCACCTTTTCATGAAACCAGACATGAGGAGGAAACAATAACCAATGATAAAGAATAACAGTGAAATGAAAGTAACCATCAACAACCAGCAACAGGAGCTCGAAGCCATGACTGTGGCTGAGTTTGCAGCCAAGCAGCAGCTGCCAGACAAAGGGGTGGCCTTGGCCATCAACAACGAGATGGTGTCCCGCGAACAGTGGGCAGAGCGCCATATCTGCGAGGGCGACGACATTGTCATCCTCAAAGCCTTCTGTGGAGGATAACCCAATTAATCACCAAACCCAAGGTAGAAAAATCATCAGAAATGTTCTACGAAGAAATACAAAAATATGACTGGGACGAGACCTCACAGCAGATTCTCGCCAAGACAGATGCCGACGTGCGACGCGCACTCGCCAAGTCACGTCTGAACATCGACGACTTCATGGCCCTCATCTCGCCTGCCGCCGACCCCTATCTCGAACTGATGGCCCAGCGGAGCCAGCGCATCACCCGCGAGCGCTTTGGCAACACCATCAACATGTTCATCCCTATCTATATCACGAACTCCTGCGCCAATTCCTGCATATACTGCGGATTCCATGTGCAGAACAAGATGAAGAGAACCATCCTCACTGAGGAGGAAATCGTGCGCGAATATGAGGCCATCAAGAAGCTTGGTCCCTTCGACAACCTGCTCGTGCTGACAGGTGAAAACCCGGCCAAGGCTGGCGTCGACTATATCGCAAGGGCACTCGACCTAGCCAAGCCCTATTTCAACAACCTGCAGATTGAGGTGATGCCGCTCGATACCGCCGACTATGCCAAACTCCGGGAGCACGGACTCAACGGTGTCATCTGTTTCCAGGAGACCTACAATGAGAAACGGTATAAAGTGTATCACCCACGGGGTCCCAAGTCAAACTATGAGTGGCGACTCAACGGCTACGACCGCATGGGTATGGCCGGAGTACACAAGATTGGAATGGGGGCGCTTATCGGTCTCGAAGACTGGCGAACAGAGGTGGTGATGCTGGCACGCCATCTGCGCTATCTCGAAAAGACCTATTGGCGAACACAGTACAGCGTGAACTTTCCCCGTATGCGAAGTGCCGAGAACGGAGGATTCCAGCCCAACGTGGAGATGAGCGACCGCGAACTGGCACAGGTGACCTTTGCCATGCGTATCTTCGACCCAGATGTGGATATCTCTTACTCCACCCGTGAGACACCCGAGGTGCGCAACAATATGGCCCGCCTCGGCGTAACCACCATGAGTGCCGAGAGCCATACCGACCCCGGAGGCTATTGCTGCCATCCCGATTCGCTGGCGCAGTTTGATGTGAGCGACGCCCGAACCGCCCGGCAGGTGGATGCCGATCTCAGAGCACTTGGTATGGAGCCCGTATGGAAAAACTGGGACCGCAGTTTTGACTTCAAATAGCAAATATGATGCGATATCCAACAGCATTGACCATTGCAGGAAGCGATAGCTCTGGTGGAGCAGGTGTTCAAGCAGACATCAAAACAATGTCGGCATTGGGATGTTATGCCGCCTCGGCTATCACCGCTGTCACTGTACAGAACACGATGGGGGTGACGGCTGTGCATGCCGTGCCTTCGGAAGTGGTGGCTGGGCAAATCAAGGCCGTCATGGACGACATTAAACCCACAGCGGTGAAGGTGGGGATGGTAAATGATACCGACACTATCCATGCCATTGCCCACACCATCAAACCCTATCTGATGGAACATGGGGGAGGGCTGAGACACTTGGTGGTTGATCCGGTGATGGTGGCAACCAGCGGGTCAAGACTAATGCGGGATGATGCCCTGCAGTGTTTTTGCCGCAAACTGTTGCCGTTAGCCACTCTGCTTACACCCAACGTGTTGGAGGCAGAGGTGCTTGCCAATATGCGTTTGACCAGTGATGACGAGATGGACAAGGCGGCTCTGCGTATTCTGAATCTGGGATGCCGGGCCCTGCTCATCAAGGGAGGGCACATTGAGGGAGAAAAGAAAGACCGGCTCTATCTGTCTTCACAACCTGATTCGCCCCAGTTCTTTGTCGCGGAAAACATTGCCACCCGCAATACGCATGGAACAGGATGTACGCTCTCTTCGGCCATTACCGCATGGCTGGCACAGGGAGAGGAAGTGACCGCTGCCATCAGCAAAGCCAAAAGCTATCTTACTGCCGCTCTACGTGCTGGAGCAGAGGTGGAGATTGGGCAGGGGCACGGACCTGTGAACCATTTCTACCAGCCGCTCTCACTGAGAGCAACCAACAAATGATAACGATGATGAGACCAATCCAATTTATTACCCATCAAACAAACCGCTATAGCTATGTTGAAGGAGCCCAATTGGCTCTTCAGGGCGGTTGCAAATGGATTCAGCTCCGAATGAAAGGTGCCACGGATGACGAAATGCGTCAGGCTGCGGCAGCCATACAGCCACTCTGCCAAGAAAACGAGGCTGTGTTTCTCATTGACGACCGCGTGGAATTGGCCAAGGAGTTGAGGGCCGACGGAGTGCATCTCGGCAAAAACGACATGCCGGTAAGTGAGGCTCGTCGCATACTCGGTGAGGAGATGATTATCGGAGGAACGGCCAATACCTTTGAGGATATCTGCCGATTGCACGAGCAAGGAGCCGACTATATCGGTTGTGGCCCCTTCCGATTTACCTCGACAAAGCAAAACCTTGCACCCATCCTGGGCTTGCAGGGCTACCGGTGTATTATGGAAAAGATGAGGCAGAAGGGCATCCGCTTGCCTGTCGTGGCCATTGGCGGCATCACACTGTCCGACGTGGACGACATCCTCCATACCGGTGTGCAGGGAATTGCCGTGAGCGGTGCTGTGCTGGGGGCCGAAGACCCTGTCGGCGAGATGCGACGCTTCATAGCCGACGATGCGCTGTCAGAGACACCAACAGCTGAATAAGCATCCAATCAGCCAAAGATAATCACAAAAAAACAACATCGATATGAACAACAACATTAAGATAACCTATCCCAGTTCGGAAAAGGTTTACATGAAGGGAGAGATTTATCCCGAACTTAGAGTGGGCATGAGACGAGTGAACCTCACGCCTACCGTCACCATCGAAAATGGAGAACGGAAGATGAGCGAAAACGCCCCCGTGTATATCTATGACACCAGCGGACCGTACAGCGACCCTGATGTGGCCATCGACCTTGAAAAGGGGCTGCCCAAACTGCGCCAGCCCTGGATTGACGGACGCAAGGAGGGCGAGACACAGATGGCACTTGCCAAGCGTGGCATCATTACCCAGGAGATGGAGTATGTGGCCATTCGCGAAAACATGAACTGCAAGGAACTCGGCATCGCGTCGCACATCACTCCAGAGTTCGTAAGACAGAAGGTGGCTGAGGGACGGGCGGTCATTCCTGCCAACATCTATCATCCCGAGGCCGAACCGATGATTATCGGCACCGACTTCCTCGTGAAAATCAATACCAATATCGGCAACTCCCACCTCAACTCGAGCATCGAAGAGGAGGTGGAAAAGGCCGTCTGGAGTTGCAAGTGGGGTGGCGACACACTGATGGACCTCTCTACGGGCAACAATATCCACGAGACCCGCGAGTGGATTCTGCGCAACTGCCCCGTTCCCGTAGGAACCGTGCCCATGTATCAGGCATTTGAGAAGGTGAACGGCAAGGCCGAAGACCTCACCTGGGAGATCTTCCGTGACACGCTTATCGAACAGTGTGAGCAGGGTGTGGACTACTTCACAATCCACTGTGGCATCCGCCTGAAGAATGTGCCCCTCTCACAGGGGCGTCTCACGGGTATGGTGAGCCGTGGCGGCAGCATCATCTCCAAGTGGTGTATCGTGCATCAGCAGGAGAGTTTCCTCTACGAACACTTCGACGATATCTGCGACATCTGTGCCAAATATGATGTGGCCATCTCGTTGGGCGACGGACTGCGTCCCGGTTCTACCTACGATGCCAACGATGCCGCCCAGTTTGCCGAACTCGACACGATGGGCGAACTGGTGGAGCGTGCCTGGGAGAAGAATGTGCAGGCATTTATCGAAGGCCCCGGCCATGTGCCCATGCAGAAGATTCGTGCCAACATGGACCGCCAGATTGAGAAGTGCCATGGTGCTCCATTCTATACGCTTGGTCCTCTCGTGACCGATATCGCCCCCGCCTACGACCATATCACTTCGGCCATCGGTGCAGCCATGATTGGATGGTACGGCACGGCCATGCTCTGCTATGTTACGCCCAAAGAGCATCTCGCCCTGCCCAACAAGGATGATGTGCGTGCCGGTGTGATTGCCTATAAGATTGCTGCCCATGCCGCCGACATCGCCAAGGGACATCCCTGTGCCACCGTGCGTGACAATGCCCTCTCGAAGGCTCGTTATGAGTTCAGATGGAAAGACCAGTTCAATCTCTCGCTCGACCCTGAGAAGGCGCTGGAGTATTACAAAACCTCGAACCGTACCGAGGGTGAGTTCTGCACGATGTGCGGCCCCAACTTCTGTGCGGCCCGTATCAGCCACTCGCTCAAGGATTGCGAGAGGTAAGAGCGGCTTCATCTGTTATCCATCATGCAAATGATTGTCATCACCTCGCCGGAGTTTTTCCCCGGCGAGGCTTCTTTGATCAACAGCCTCATGTCCTTAGGCATCGACCGCCTGCATCTGCGCAAGCCCGGTGCTCCGGCAGAGGCTCACCGACAGCTCCTGCAGGAGATAGAGCCTCGATGGTATAGCCGGGTTGTGTTGCACGATTGCCATGAACTCGTGGCTGAATATGAGCCGTCATTGGGAGGGATTCATTTGAACAGCCGCAATCCCCATGCAAGGTTCTTGACAGCCGGTCAGACGGTCTCTGCCTCTTGCCACTCTCTCGGTGAACTCCGCAAGCGTCTGCCCCAACTCAACTATGCTTTTCTAAGCCCCATCTTCAACAGCATCTCCAAGCAGGGCTATCCTGCCGCCTATACGCCCGGTGACCTGCAGGCGGCTGCTGATGAGGGGCTCATCGGAAGCCGGGTCGTGGCACTCGGAGGGGTGGATATGGGGCGTATTCCCCAACTGGCTGAATGGCATTTCGGAGGGGCTGCCTTCCTCGGCGACATCTGGAACCGTAGTGGCAGTGACCTCATGCGTCATGCCGAACGCCTTTTGGAGGCGCTGAAAGCGTTTCCTCCTGTCACACCAGATTTTTATCATTTCCCACAATAAAAATAACTACAATCATGAATCAAACGACAAAGAAAGACAAGATGAAACTGCTCTTTATCTGCTTGGGCAATATCTGCCGCTCGCCTGCCGCTGAAGGCATCATGGCGCACTTGATAGAAGAGGAGGGGGAGGGTCACCGTATCGAGGTGGACTCTGCCGGCATCGGCAACTGGCACGTGGGCCAACTGCCCGACCGCCGCATGAGGGCACACGGAGCCCGCCACGGCTACAACTTCTGCAGCCGTGCGCGACAAATCAGAACCGAAGACTTTGATGAGTTCGACCTGTTGTTGGTGATGGATGCTGACAACTGGAATTGTGTAAGGAGAATGGCTCCCGATCCGGAGGCCAGGGACAAAGTGAGGATGATGACTGACTTCCTGAGCCATCATCCTAATGCCGCAGTCGTTCCCGACCCCTACTACGGAGGGGATGCCGACTTTGAATGGGTCATCGAACTGTTGGAGGATGCCTGCCAGGGGCTGTTGGAGCATTGCCGCCGTTGCTGTCTAAACCGATAACTCCTGCTGGCGGCACTGGGCTTTCCTGACACTCCAAAGGGCCAGGACACCATAGACGGCCACCTGGATCCACAGTCCCTGCAGTTCAATGGTCACATCGGCAAGTTGGGCTCCCATCGTGTTGGTGCGCACAAAGGCACGGATGCCAAAGGTGGAGGGGAAGAGCCACGAGAAGACGCTCCACCCCGTAGGGATGGCACTCTGGGGCCAGGACACACCGGAAAGGAACAGCAGGGGGACGGAGGCGAAGACCACCATCAGAATGATGTCTTCGCGGCGTTTCACCACCACGCTGACGGCTATGCTGAAGAAGAGGCAGGCCAGGAGAAAGGGCAGCAGCACACCCAACAGTTCCTTGGCGCCTGCCAAGGCGGGAAAACCGAAAAGACGGGGGACAATCACCGTGAGGTAGGTGAGGGTGAGCAGGAGGATGGGCAGGTAGCAAAGGCTACGGCCGGCCAGCACCACAGCCGGATGCCCCGAGGGTTCCTGGCGGTGTTCGCGGCGGGTAGCGGCCGCCATGCCCATGCCCAGGAGCAATGTCTGCTGGAGGATGAGTAGCAGTACGGGAGGCAGGATAAAACTGCCATAACCTCCCGAGGGATTGAAAAATGTAATTTCAGAGAAGGTGAGAGGATGGGTGGTGAGTTCGGCATCGCGTGAGGTGACGGGATGTGCCAGTGCTACCTGCAAACGTTCATTCATCGTCGAAGCTACATTCGAGGCTGTCTGGAACACCGCCTTGTAATAGAGCATCACGCTCATGTCACAATACACCTTTACCTGGGTCTGCTCCATCCGGTTGAGACAAAGCGAGAAGTCGGAGGGTATCACATAGATGCCCCATATCTTCTGCTCGGCAAGCAGACGTTGGGCTTCTCCCATATCGGTGACCTGGTAGCAGACCGACACGTCGGGGCTGGCATCACAGCGGCGCAGGAAGTCGCGGCTTTGGCTGGTCTGTGCCAGGTCGACGGCTGCCACAGGCACCTCACGTACCACCTCATTGTTGTAGATCCACGAGTAGAGGAGGGGATAAGCCAGAGGGACGATGACCATAAAGAGCATCACACCCTGGTCTTTCAGGATGGTACGGAGTTCGTGCATCCACACGTCACATATCTTGCCAATGATGTCGCTTGTCTTTTTCATCTTTCTTTTTTTCTCGGATGGGGAAGAGCCTTCTTCCCGGTTATACTTTATTCGGTATAGGTGAAACTGCCGATAGCCCTCTTCAGTCTTCCCATCAGCGGTAAAGGCAGCAGACAGAAGGCAAGCAGTGCCACCCAGTGGGGCCATGCGAAATGGAGGGGGAAGGCATTGAAGATACAGGTCTCATAGATGAGGAAATGGTGGCGCAGGGGGAAGAGCCACGACAGCAGTTGCAGTGGGGCATCCATGGCCGTCACGGGAAAGGCGGTGCCCACGATGGAGAAACTCACCACGCCCCAGAGCGAGCAGACGCTCATGCTCATGCGCAGCGAAGGAGCCAGGGCGAAGGCAAAGATGCCGAACCCCTGGGCGGCGGTCACCGAGAGCAGTCCTAACAGAAACAGGGGTAGCCACCCTCCGTCGTGGGGGAAATGGAGTACGCCGAAGATATAGCCCATGTAGAGGTACATCAGGGTGAGGAAGACCAGTGTCTGGGGGAGCAGTTTACCCGTCACGGCCCTTATGGTGCTGCCACCTGCCTGCGAAAGCCACTCGCGCTGGGTGTTATCCTTGAATTCGGTACCAATGGAATAAGTGGTGGTCAGCATCACGAAAAGCAGGAGGATGCCGGGAATGAGCATCGTGCTGAGATAGATGCTGTAGTTGGTCCAGGGGTTGTGCAACTGGTGCAGGTCGATGGCAATGGGTTGCAGGAAAGCCATCTGCTGGCGGGGAGTCATGCCCTTGGCCGAGAGCGTGGCTTGGCCTGCGGCGGCAGAACCGAGGGTGAGGATGGTCTTGAGGTCTTTGTAGAGCAGGGCACCCGACGTGAGCGATGCCATCGAATAATAGAAGGAGAGTTGGGGTTGCCTGGCACTCTTGAGTTGGCTGGCTGTGCCTTCGGGAATCAGTAGGAACGCGTAAATCTCGTTGCCTTGCATCGCACGGCGGGCCTCGCCCACCGAGTTGTAGCAGCCTGCCACGCGTGATGTCTGGAAGGCATCGAGTCGGCGTACCAGGTTGCGCGAGGTGCTGCTATGGTCGAGGTCTACCACACCGATGGGCATATCATGAGGTTGCCCGTCACCCATGAGCGAGGTGAAGAACAGCAGTACGGCAATCGGCATGAGCAGCATCGAGAAACCGTATATCCCATTGTGCCACATCCGCTGGCACTCCCTTTTCACGAGATTCCAGATCATGATGGATTCAGTGTTTCACAATCAGCGACATGCCCGGGCGAAGCCCTTCTACAGGCTGTTCGGGACGGGCTTTCACTTCAAAGGTCTTCAGGTCATACTGGCCGTTGGCCTTGGTCGCCTTCCACACGGCATAACTGCCCTCATCCTTGAGGCTATAGACCTTCATGCTGATTTCCTTGTTGAAGGCGGGGACAAAGGCGGTAAAGGTGGAGCCGTTTTTCATGCCTTCCAACTGGTCTTCACGCACATGGAAGGTACCCCAGATGTCTTTTAGTACGGCAATGGTCATGATGGGCGAACCTGTGCCCACGAGTTCTCCCAACTGAGGATAAATCTCGCTCACCTCACCTTCCGTCTGGGCTATTTGGACTGTTTCATTCAGATAGCTGTCTACCTCTTCAACCGCTCCTTTGGCACGGTTGCGCTGGGCATTTGCTGCGGCTTTTTCCTCGTAGCGTACTCCGTTCCTTACCATGTCATATTGGCTCTGTGCCGCTTTGGCCTGGGCTTCAAGTGCCTTGTAGTTGGCATATGCCTCGTCGCGTTTTTGGGCACTCATGACCCCCTCATTGAAGAGGCGCTGAACCCGGTTGTAGGATTTTTCGGCCACCTCTAATCCCGCCTTAGCCTGTTGGAGTACTTCGTAGGCTCCTCTAATCTGTTCTGCACGTGCACCACGTTGGGCCATATCGTCCATGGCGGCGGCAGCCGCTTCTGCACTACGAGCCTGGTCGAGTTTTGCTTTCAGGTCGGGCGCATCAAGGATGGCGAGGGTATCGCCCACCTTGACATAGTCTCCCTCCTTGACTCTAAGCTCGAGGATGCGGCCGGGTACCTTGCTGGATACCCGGTATTCGGTAGCCTCAATCTGACCCTGTATCGTCTCTTCTTCGCCACCTAAGGCAATGCCTCCAATGACGCCTATAGTAGCCACTACTGCACTGAAGATGGCTATGGCAGTCATGATATTTTTGTTTTGCTTCTTTTCGGACATGATTCTTCCTTTTTTAATATGAATGGATTGCTCTGTATTCTGTCTGATTCTGGTTTGATGATGAGGGGAGAGGATATTATTCCTCAAGGATGCCCAGTGCCTTTTTCAGTCCTGTCTCAGAGAGACGGATGGCGATTTCTGCGTCAATCTTTTGGGTTTTTGCATTGAGCCAGGCGGTCTGTGCTTCCATCACGGTCGTGGCGGGAACCACACCTTCCTGAAATCCCAGGTTGGCACAGCGGAGATTCTCCTCTGCATGGCGGCAACTATGGTCGGCAAGGGTCAGTTTGCGCATGGCTTCCTGATTCTTGAACTGGTTTTGGTTCACCTGTAGCTCCACTTTTTCACGGGCTTCGGAGAGTTCGAGTTGGGCAATAGTTGTGGCATTTTTGGATGCTCGTACTTTATAGGCTACATCGCCCCAGTTCCATAGGGGAACACTGAGCATTACACCTACATTCCATAGTCCGGCAAACTCTTTCTGAAAACCGTTAAAGAGGTTGGGATTGCTCACTGAGTAGCCGCCCACGAGTGCCATCTTGGGCAGGTTGCCGGCCTTGAGTAGGCGTGTCTGCTGGCGGCTGATGTCCACTGCATTCTGCAGCATCCGCAGTTCGGGACGTGTCGTTTCTGCAGTGGAAACGGTATAACCGCTGGTCTCAGAAATCGGAATGCTAATCAGGTCGACATTCTCTTCGGCGAGGGTCATAGGTTTGTCTAAAGGCCAGCCGCAGAGTTGGCAGAGGAGCATGCGTGAGAGTGAAAGCCCATCTTCTACTTGGGCCAGGGTCATCTCCGCTTCGTTCACCTTGACTGCCACATGTAATCCTTCGGCCTTGGTAGCAATACCTTCCCGGATGAGTTTCTTGACGTCGCTGTCAAGCTTCTTCAACAAATCGAGGTAACTGCTGGCAAGACGACGCTTGTGGGCAAGTGACACAACCATCCAATAGGTCTCTTCGGTCTGGAAGAGTATGGACTGGCGGGTAGCGTCAGTGCTGTTTGAGGCCATCTCTTCACTCAGGTCTGCGATGCGGTTGGCTGCTATGATGCTGCCGCCCATGAAAATCGGTTGTACCATCATGACGGTGGCTCCAAAGACGTCACGGGTGTCGGTGTTGAAGGCATCGACAATGCCCTTGCCTTCTGCATTGAGCAGGCCAGCGATGGTGTTCATCATCGGATTCTGGATACCGATAATCTGTTGGGCTCCGGTGCCAAGGTTGGAGAAATGCTGTTTCTGCTCGTCGCTGAGTATAGATATCTGCTTGCTCGTGTGCATGTAGGCACCTATGGCCTGCACACGTGGCAGATATTTTGTGCGTGTCGATTTGCGGATGTTTCGTGCGGCTTGCTCCTTGACCTTGGCGGCACTGAGCGTCTTGTTGTTGTGCAGTGCCATGGCTTTGCAACTGTCAAGCGTCACCACCCTTATGGTGCCTGTTTGGGCGATGGCCGTGGAGAGTGATGCCGCCAAGGCCATGACAGCCATGGTCATCCTTCGTTTGGTCAGTGACAATTCCATCTGATATGGGTTTGTTATGGATGTATGTTTATTTCACCAAAAGAGTATCCTTCATGGATGATGGCAAATCATCGGGGAGGAATCTTCAAATCTTATTTGAGCGCAAAGGATTTGGAACCAATCATGTGACCATCGGCAAAGATGCTCACATTGTAGTTGCCGGCGCTGAGGAACTCTTCCACATCCCAGAAGGCATTCACTCTGAGCTCTTCTCCTGTATATTCTACGGTACGATCCATCGAGTACGCAATTTGGCGGTCTTCATAGCTGAAGGTCGCTCCTTTGGTGAGCACCTCGTTGGTGGGTTTCTGGATGCGGATATAGAAGGTGCGCATGCCATTGGCAGCTGTGACATTCTTGGAGACCGTGAAGGCAATCTCTATGCTGCGGCAGTCTTTGATTCGCTTGGTCACTTTACCACCCTTTTTCTTTTTCATCGTCAGCGTGATGTTCGTGGCATCGAGCTGGGCGGCAATGGCTACCTTCTCCGAGAGCGATGCCTTCTCGTTGTTCAGCCCTGCTATCTGTTGGGTCGCCTGAGCATACTGACCCTTGATGCGGGAGTTCTCCTCGGTGAGACTTTCGTTGAGCCGGTTGAGAGAGTCAATCTGAAGTACATAACTGCGCAGTACAGCTCTCACCGTGGCGAGCTCTTTCTTCAAACGGGCTATTTCGCGGGCATCAGTCGATTTCACGCGCTTCAGTTCTTCGAGCAGTTGTTGAGTCTTGAGTTGTTCCTGGGTCAGCTGCTCGAGGATGGAGTCGTTGTTGATCTGAGTCCTCATCTCGCTATACTGTTGGGCAAACTTCTCATATTCGTTTTCCATCTCCTTCTTGTCGAGAGCTGCCAACTCTTGCATCTCGCGGTTTTCTTGCTGTTGCTTGGTAAGATTGACAAAGAGGTAGGCCACACCACCCAAAAGCAGGATGATGACTACAATGAGGGGAACTACAATCTTCTTGTTCATATCCGGATCGTTATCTGTTTTTGTTATATTAATATTGTCAGTGCAAAATTAGGTCTTTTCGCTGACATGACAAAATAAAAAATGCATTCATCGTGTCAAAATAGATAAAAGTGGGATTTTTTCAGAAAAAGTGACCAATTTTTACGTTTTTCTTCCTGTAAGTAAGAGAAAAATTAGGAATTGTTTGGGACATTACAAAAAATAAGCTATATTTGCAGATGCCTCGGTGGATGTCATATCCTGATGGCTGGCCTTTGCATAAGGAGCCTGTTACTTTAACCCTAAAACTCTTTTTATGAATCTCTTTAGCCGAGTCATTGACCTCTATGTGGATGGATTCCGACACATGACCATTGGACGTACCCTGTGGGCTGTCATCATCGTCAAGCTCATTATCATCTTCGGGGTGCTCAAACTTTTCTTCTTCCCCAACTATATAGGCACCCATGCCGAGAAGGGGCAAGAGGCGGATTTCGTTGCGGGTGAGGTGATGAAAAAGGCCAGTCAGTAAAGAATGGCTGCAAAGATGGTCTTTGACAAATGATTTATCAAACAATAAAAAACCAATAACTATGATCAACAACTTATTCATGAATGTGGATGCCAGTGCCATTGACTGGGCGAGGGCCCAATTTGCCCTTACCGCCATCTATCATTGGCTATTCGTCCCGCTCACGTTGGGACTTGCCCTCATCATGGGCATTATGGAAACCTGCTATTATCGTACACGCAAACGTTTCTGGAAAGACACGGCGATGTTCTGGCAGAAACTCTTCGGCATCAATTTTGCCATGGGTGTGGCCACCGGCATCATCCTCGAATTTGAGTTCGGAACTAACTGGAGCAACTATTCCTGGTTTGTGGGCGATATCTTTGGTGCGCCGCTTGCCGTTGAGGGTATCATCGCCTTCTTCATGGAGTCGACCTTCGTGGCGGTGATGTTTTTCGGCTGGAAGAAGGTGTCGGCGGGATTCCACCTGGCCGCTACCTGGCTCACGGGACTGGGTGCAACCTTCTCTGCCTGGTGGATTCTCGTGGCCAATGCTTGGATGCAGTGTCCCGTGGGATGCACCTTCAATCCTGATACCATGCGCAACGAGATGACCTCGTTCATGGAGGTGGCTCTCTCGCCGTTTGCGGTCAACAAGTTCTGTCATACCGTCACCTCGGCATGGATTATCGGTGCGCTGTTCACCGTGGCCGTAGGTTGCTATTATCTTTATCGTCGCCGCGAGCAACGCTTGGCTGTGGCCAGTATCAAGATTGGTGCCATCGTGGGATTGGCCGGTACGCTCCTTGCCCTGCAGACCGGTGACCACTCGGCCTACAAGGTGGCCCAGGTGCAGCCCATGAAACTGGCAGCCATGGAGGCACTCTACAACGGAGGCAACGACCAGGCACTCACGGCCATCGCCCTGGTGAATCCCTTTGCCCAGCCCGACTATACCACCGAGCAGGAACCGCCACTGCGCATTGCTGCTCCCTACGCCCTCTCTTTCCTGGCCACGAGAGACATCCACGGTTTCGTGCCTGGTGTCAATGATATCCTGAAGGGTGGTTACCTTAGGGCCGACGGCACCCAGGAACCTTCGATTGAGGAGAAGATGGAGCGTGGACGTCAGGCGATAACCGCATTGCAGGAGTATCGGAAAATCAAGGCTCAACTCAAAGGGCAGCAACCCGATAGTCCTACGGCCAACCGGCTGGGTGACCTGCAGGAGACCCTCTCGCGCAATATGCCTTTCTTCGGCTACGGATATATCAAAGACAAGGCCGACCTCGTGCCTTATATCCCCCTCTGTTTCTATGCCTTCAGAGCCATGGTGGGTTTAGGAACGCTTTTCATCCTCTTCTTCATCGTGGTGCTCTTCCTGGTCTACAAACGTGATATCAGCCAGTTCCGTTGGCTCCACCTCGCAGCCATGGCGATGCTGCCTTTGGGCTATGTGGCCAGTGAGAGCGGATGGTTGGTGGCTGAGTTCGGACGCCAGCCCTGGGCTATCCAGGATATGCTGCCCACCTGGGTGGGTGTGAGCAACGTAGGTGCCGGCAGTGTGATGCTGACCTTCTTCATCTTCCTTGTGCTCTTCACCACCCTCCTCGCCGTTGAACTCAACATCCTTTGGAAGGCCATCCAGAAAGGTCCCGAAATGGAAGAGAATACGGAGAGTAAATAACATATATATACAGTCATTCTAATAGATCTTCATTATGGATTATGTAGCATTGCAACAATATTGGTGGGTTCTCGTTTCGTTGCTGGGAGCCCTGCTGGTCTTCCTGCTCTTCGTACAGGGAGCCAACTCACTGCTGTTCTCTCTCGGAGAGACGGCAGAGGAACGTAGGTTGATTATCAACTCTACGGGTCGCAAGTGGGAGTTCACGTTTACTACCCTGGTTACTTTCGGTGGCGCTTTCTTCGCCTCCTTCCCCCTGTTCTACAGCACCAGTTTCGGTGGAGCCTACTGGTTGTGGATGATTATCCTCTTCTCGTTTGTGCTCCAGGCGGTGAGCTATGAGTTCCAGAACAAGTTGGGTAATTTCCTCGGGGTACGAACCTTCCAGTGGTTTCTCGTCATCAACGGCATTGTAGGTCCGCTGTTGTTGGGCGGTGCGGTGGCCACGTTCTTCAACGGCAGTAACTTCGTGGTGGAGAAGAACAATCTCATCACCGATTTCGCTGCCCCAGTCATCAGCAGTTGGGGCAATGCCTCTCACGGTCTGGATGCACTGCTCGACCCCTGGAACCTGGTGTTGGGCTTTGCCGTCTTTTTCCTGGCCCGGGTGCTCGGCATCCTTTATGTGATGAACAATGTGAAGGACGATTACATCATCGCCCGCGGTCGTCTCCGCCTGATTGGGGCTGCTGTTCCCTTTGTCATCTTCTTCGTGGCCTTCCTCGTGCGTACGCTTCTCAAAGATGGCTATGCCTATGATGCGGTCACGGGTGTCATCGTGATGGAACCGCTGAAGTATCTTCACAATTTCATCGATCTCTGGTATCTTGCTGTCCTGTTGCTTGTGGGTGTGGTGCTGGTGCTCTTTGCCATCATCCGCACCGTTGTCTGCAAGACTTATCTGCGTGGCATCTGGCTTGCCGGCATCGGTGTGGTGCTGGTGGTGTTTGCCTTGCTGGTGTCCGTGGGACTCAACCAAACAGCCTTCTATCCTTCTACTGCCGACCTGCAGTCGTCACTCACGATAGCCAATGCCTGCAGCAGTGAGTTCACGCTTCGCACCATGGCATGGGTGAGTCTCTTCATCCCTGTTGTGCTTACCTATATTGTGTATGCCTGGCGCAGCATTGACAAGCATCGCATCACCAAGGAGGAGATTGCACAGGATGAGGCTTATTGACCTCTGATGAATCAAACAACAATCAAACAATAATCAAAAAGGGATTGCTGGTGGAGATAAGCCAGCAATCCCTTTTTGGGGTCAGAAAGAGAAGTAATCGTGATATAAAAAGAGGATGTTGCACCTGATTCACTCAATGGGTGCAACATCCTCTTGATGATGGTATCGTTTGGCTGATGGGAAATCAGTTGGCATCGATGGCCTTGATCTTCTCCTTCAACAGGGCCAGCTCGTCTTTCAGTTTCTGCATCTTGCGGTTCATCTCGTCGATGAGGCTGTTGCCCTTCTTGCTGCTGGCATTGAGGAAGCCGAGGTTGTTCTCGTAGGTCTTCACCTCCTGCTTCACCGTCTCATATTGGCGCATGAGGCGTGCGCGCTCGCTGTCGAGCGTGCCACCCTGGTCGGCTACATTCTTGATACGGCTCTTGAAATTGTCGAGACGTCTCTTGGCAACGTTCACATTCAACTCCTTGTAGAGTTTGTCGAGAGCGGCATGGTAAGCCTCATAGAGCTTGTCTTTCTCCTTGTAGGGCACGTGGCCAATCTTGCCATACTGCTCCACAATCTTCTGCACCTCTTCCTGAAGGTTTTCTGCGGGATTCTCGATGAGCGCCTGCAGTTGGGCAATGAGTGCCTTCTTCTGACTGAGGTTGGCATGCTCCTCGTTGCGCTGACCCGACGTGGCGGCCTTGCGTGCCTCGAAGAAAGAGTTGCAGGCAGCAAGGAACTCCTCCCAGAGTTGGTCGCCCTGCTTCTTGGGTACAGGGCCGATGGTCTTCCACTCTTTCTGCAGTTCCAGGAAGAGGTTGGCGGTATTCTTCCAGTCGGTGTTGTCTTTCAGTTCGTTGGCACGGGCGATAAGGGCACGTTTCTTCTCGGCATTCTCTTTGTAGCCCTGCTTCAGGTCTCTGAAATACTCCGTCTTGCGGGCAAAGAAACTGTCGCATGAGGCACGGAAACGCTCGAAGATTTTCACGTTCATCTTCTGGGGAGCGAAGCCGATATTCTTCCACTCAGCCTGGATGGCGATAATCTCCTTGGTAGCATTGTCCCAGTCGGCAGAGCCTTTCATCTCCCGGGTGTTGATTGCCTCAATCTTTTCGCAGAGTTCGGTCTTCTTCTGGAGATTCTCCTCCTCACGTGCGCGGAGTTCTTCGAAATGCTGCTGGTGACGCTTGTTGATAATGGTGGAAGCCGCCTTGAAGCGTTGCCAGATTTCTTCGCGGAATTCCTTGGCCACGGGACCGGTCTCACGGTATTTTGTATGCAGTTCCTGCAGTTGGCGGAAGGCACTGATGCAATCGTCCAGTTCGGCAAGAGTTTCGGCTGCCTCGCAGAGTTTGGTTTTGGTCTCAAGATTCTTCTTGAAGTCGTATTCCCTGGCCTCATTGTTGAGTTTCAGCAGGTCGTAGAACTGCTCCACGTAGAGCTGATAATTACGCCAGAGCTCGCTGGCATTGGCAGCGGGCACGTTCTTGATTTCCTTCCACTCCTGCTGCAGAGCCTTGAAGTCCTGATAACTCTGGTTGGCCTCTTCGGGCGTGGTGAGCATAGCCTTGATTTTCTCGATAATCTCGAGTTTCCTTTGGAGGTTGGCTTCCTTCTCCAGTTCCTGTTCTTTCAGATACTGCGCCCTGCGTTCCCTGATGAGTCCCATCTCAGCCTTGAACACCTCTTCGTCTTCATCGGGTGTAATCTGGTAGGTCTCAGGGTCGCCTCCACCTTCGATGAAAGCCTTGAGAGTGGCTTCTCTTTCGGCGGTATGGAGTTTGTAGAACACGGTCTTGAGATAGTCCACTTCCTCCTTTTGGGGAATGTCTTCTCCGTGTGCCAGTTCCTTGACACGTTCTACCACTTCCTTCTTGGTGGCATACTGCTTTCTGGCACTTTCCTCTTTGTTGTCGAGATTTTCAACGGGCAAAGTCATTTCGGTAGCTTTTTCTTGAGAGTCCATCGTCATGCAATGTTTGTTTGGTTCACGTTTCTATTTGGTTCAAATTCAGCGCAAACTTAATGAAAATAATTGAATTATCTCCTAAAAAATGGAATTATTTTTGTTTTTTCTCTTTAAATCAGTCTTTTATAGCGGAAAATCCACCAAAACAAGCCGGAAATGGCCACTGAGATGACCAAAGCAACGATGAATCCGTAGGGGCTGGTCTCCATGCCATTGATGAGATTCATGCCAAAAAGGCTGGCAATGAGGGTGGGGAACATCATGAGAATGGAGACGCTGGTGAGCGTTCGCATCACGGTATTCATGTTGTTGTTGATGATGCTCGAGTAGGTGTCCATGGTCGACTCCAGGATGTTGGAGTAGATATTGGTGGTTTCGCGTGCCTGGGTCATCTCGATGTTGACATCTTCGATGAGGTCGGCGTCCAACTCGTCGATCTGGAGTTTGAACTTCAGTTTGGAGAGCAGCGTCTCGTTGCCTCGGATGGAGGTGATGAAATAGGTGAGCGAGTCCTGCAGGCGGCTGAGGCCGATGAGGCTTTCGTTGTTCACCTCGCGGTCGAGGTTACGCTTGGCTTTCTCGATGAGGTTGCTGATTTGTTTCAAACGTTTCAGATACCAGACGGCAGAGGAGAGGAACAGCCGGAAAATCATGTCGACGTGGTCGGTAAAACCCTCGCCCCTCTTCTGTTGGAAACTGACAAAGTCGATCATCATGTTCGTCTCATAGTAACAGACGGTGATGGTGACGTCACGTTTGTGGATGATACCGAGAGGGACGGTGGTGTAGGGTGTTCTCGACTTGATTTCCTTGACGTAAGGAATACGGAGGATGATGAGCATCCACCCGTCATCATATTCGTAACGGGCGCGCTCATCAGTATCGCTCACGTCGGAGAAGAAATAGTCGGGGATGTTGAATTTCTTCTCCAGCAGGTCTTGGTCTTCCTGCGTAGGGCAGGTTACCTGTATCCAGCAGTTTGGCTGCCATTCGTCAATCATCTGAAGACCGCCGACAGTGTTCCAGTATGTTCTCATGCTTTTTTCTCCTTGGTTGGATGGTATCCTCTACTGGGTGGGAGAGGAGGCCGACTTAGAGTGCAGCCAACTCCACCACCTTGTCTACGGCGGCACTCAGGCCGTCTGCATTCTTTCCTCCAGCTGTGGCATAGTGGGGCTGTCCACCGCCGCCGCCCTGGATGAGTTTGGCGGCTTCACGCACCATCTGTCCGGCATTGAGCTGATGGTCGGCCACGAGGTCGTCGCTCATCATCACGCTGAGGGTCGGTTTGTCATGGTCCACGGTGCCGAGCACACAGAGCAGGTTTTGGCTCACCTCCTGGCGAATCTTGAATGCCAGGTCTTTGGCGCTCTGGGCGGGCATGGGCAGAACTGCGGCAACAACGGTCACGCCGTTTATGATGCGGGCTTTCTCGATGAGCGAGGTCTTGGCACGCTCCACGGCCTGGGCCTGGAACTGCTCAATGCTCTTCTTCATCGTGTCGTGTTCCTCGATGTATTTCTCGATGACGGAGCGCAGGTCTTTGGCATTGTTGAAGAGGGCGCGGATAGCCTTGATGCTGTCTTCGAGCAGATACATCATCTCTTCGCACTGGCCGCCGGTCTTGGCTTCGATACGGCGGATGCCGGCTGCCACGCTGCTTTCGCTGACAATCTTGAACATGCCGATGCGTCCGGTGCTGAGGGCGTGGATACCGCCACAGAACTCGCAGGAGGGTCCGAAGCGTACCACTCTCACCTTGTCGCCGTATTTCTCACCGAAGAGGGCGATGGCTCCCATCTTGCGTGCCTCTTCGAGCGGTGTGTCACGGTGTTCGTCGAGCGGCAGGTCTTGACGGATCATATCGTTCACCAGACGCTCCACTTGGCGCAGTTCCTCGTCGGTCACCTTCTGGAAGTGGGCGAAGTCGAAGCGCAGGGTGTCGGGGCTCACGAATGAACCCTTCTGTTCCACATGGTCGCCCAGCACCTGTTTCAGTGCATAGTCGAGCAGGTGGGTAGCGGTATGGTTGGCGGCGCTGGCTAGACGCTTGTCGGTGTCGACGCAAGCCATGAAGTCGGCCTCGGGATGCTGGGGCAACTTCTTCACGATATGGATGCTCTGGTTGTTTTCGCGCTTGGTATCGATGATTTCCACGGTCTCGTGCTCACTGACGAGCACACCGCAGTCGCCCACCTGTCCACCCATCTCACCATAGAAGGGAGTGGTGTCGAGCACGAGTTCATAATAGCTGTTCTTCTTCTGGGTCACCTGGCGGTAGCGCAGGATGTGGCAGTCGTGCTCGGTGAAGTCATAGCCCACGAACTGCTGTTCGCCGACTTGCAGTTCCACCCAGTCGCTGTTCTCCACCTGGGCGGCGTTGCGGGCACGCTCCTTCTGTTTCTGCATCTCCTCGTCAAACTGTTTTTCGTCGACGGTCATGCCGTTTTCGCGGCAGATGAGTTCGGTGAGGTCGAGGGGGAAGCCATAGGTGTCGAAGAGGCGGAAAGCCTGGGTGCCGTCGAGTTCGGTCTTGCCTTGGGCCTTGAGGGACTCCATGGCGGTGTTGAGCATGCTGATGCCCTTGTCGAGGGTGCGGAGGAACGACTCCTCCTCTTCCTTCATCACCTTGCTGATGAGTTCGCGCTGGGCGGAGAGTTCGGGATAGGCACCGCCCATCTCATGGATGAATACGGGCAGCAGTTTGAACATGAAGGCCTCCTTCTGGTTGAGGAAGGTGTAGGCATAGCGCACGGCACGGCGAAGGATGCGGCGGATGACATAGCCAGCCTTGGCATTGGAGGGCAGCTGTCCGTCGGCAATCGAGAAGGAAACGGCTCTCAGGTGGTCGGCGATGACGCGCATGGCCACGTCGGTGTTCTCGTCCTTGCCATAGGCCATGCCCGTGAGGCGTTCCATCTCCTTGATGACCGGCTGGAATACGTCGGTGTCATAGTTGGAGTGCTTGCCCTGCAGGGCGCGTACCAGACGCTCGAAGCCCATACCCGTGTCGATAACGTTCATCGAGAGTTTTTCCAAGGAACCGTCGGCCTTGCGGTTGAACTGCATGAACACGAGGTTCCAGATTTCAATCACCTGGGGGTCATCCTTGTTCACCAACTCGCGTCCGGGCACCTTGGCCTTCTCTTCTTCGGTGCGAGAGTCGAGGTGGATTTCAGAGCAGGGACCGCAGGGTCCCGTGTCGCCCATCTCCCAGAAGTTGTCGTGCTTGTTGCCGTTGATGATATGGTCGGCAGGCACATGCTTCAGCCAGTAGCCGGCAGCCTCGTCGTCGCGATCGAGGTTCTCCTCTTTGGAGCCTTCGAAGACAGTGACGTAGAGGTCTTTGGGGTCGAGATGCAGTACATCCACGAGATATTCCCATGCCATGTCAATGGCGCCTTCCTTGAAGTAATCGCCGAAACTCCAGTTGCCCAGCATTTCGAACATGGTGTGGTGGTAGGTGTCATGACCCACCTCTTCCAGGTCGTTGTGCTTGCCGCTTACGCGCAGACACTTCTGGGAGTCGGCGCGGCGACGTGGCTCGGGGTCACGTGTGCCAAGGATAATGTCTTTCCATTGGTTCATACCCGCATTGGTGAACATCAGTGTGGGGTCATCTTTGATTACCATCGGTGCAGAGGGCACGATGGCATGTCCTTTCGATTCGAAAAAGGTCTTGAACGACTCGCGGATTTCGTTTGCTGTCATCATATCTTAATATTTATTGTTATTTTTTCCGTTATGAATAGGTTTTTGGCTGCAAAGGTACTCCATTTTATTGAAAATGAGAAAAAAATGTCACTTTTTCTTTCTCATAAAGTGGATGTTTTCCCAATCCTTATCGTTTTTGGGCCGCTATGGTGCATATCCATCCTCGCTCCTGCTTGATGGTAGTGGTCCATTCGACACTTTCATACAGCGGTCCGTAGAGCACTTTCCTCAGGTCATCCCGTATGCCTTCTCCCGTCATCTTGAGCAGTGCCTCCTTGCGGGTCCACAGTTCGATAAAGGCCACATCGGGGTGGGGGTGGCTTTCCGTTGCCTCCAGTTCTTCGGCCGACAACACTCTCTCGGCGAGTTGCCGGTTGTAGTTGCGGATGCGTTCGATGTCGATGCCGACGGGGCACTCGTCGCTGATGGCGCATGCCACCCCTTTCGAGCAGTGGCTGAGGCTGAAATCGAGTTGGGGATAGTGGAGGAGAAAGGGTTTGCCGTTGTCGGCATAGCCGAAGGTGAGGTCGCCGCTGATGTGGAATTTTTCTTCGAGTTCGGTCTGCAGCAGCCGGAATGCAGCCACCGACAGCCGTCGGCCCTGCTCATGCTTGAAGGCGAGGGCTTTCTCCCGCCGTTGGGGAGTTACCATCATGAGTTCCTGTTCTAGAATCATGGAGTCCATCTGGTCATTGATGCCTACTGTAATCATCGTTCATCATCTTTGTTGGGGTTGGGGGCGAGTTGTTCCTTGGGCCAGTTGACGAGAAACACCTTGCCCGATGCACGGGTGAAGGCGGTGTAGAGCCAGTGGATATAGTCGGGTGTGAGCATCTCGTCGGTCATGTAGCCCTGGTCGATATAAACATGTTCCCATTGCCCGCCCTGTGCCTTGTGGCAGGTCACGGCATAGGCGAATTTCACTTGCAGGGCGTTGTAGTAGGGATCCTGTTTGATTTTCTCCATGCGCTCCCGTTTGTGGGGGATGTCAGCATAGTCGGCCATCACGCCTTCGAAGAGAGCCTGCTGCTGTTCCTTGGTCAGTGCGGGAGCCTCGGCGAGCAGCGAGTCGAGCACGGCCGTCACCGTCAGTTCCAGCTGGTCGTAGTCGGGAAAGTTGAGGGTGAGGTCGACGAAACGCAGTCCGTAGAAACTGCGCTCGTTTCTCACGCGTCTTACGATGGCCCGGTCGCCGTTGGCGATGAAGGTGAGTTTGGGCGCTTCTTCCTCTTTCTGCAGTCCCAGGGCTGCCGCCCAGTGGTAGTTGTTCTTGACAATCATGAGCATGTCGCCGGACGAGATTTCCTCTTCCCGGTCGAGGATGCGGGCGCGTATGCCCTGGTTATAGATGTTGGCCCGCTTGTTGCTGCGGGTGAGCACGATGGTGTCGTCTGTTCCCACTTGGGCATAGGAGGAGGCCAAGGTCTCTATCAGTTCGTTGCCCATGACCACACTCACATCGGCAAACCCCTGCAGCCGGATGAGGGGCAGCTGGGTCAGCTCGTCGTGGGTGATGAGTTGTCGGATGCGGGTGGCATTGTAGAGAATGCCCGACTGCTGGCTTTGGCGCAGCACCTGGTTGAGTTGGGCTTCGTATATCCTCATGCCATATCCCTCCATCACCTCGGCCTGCAGGGCCGGGCTCTCCGCTTCGCCCACGGGGGGCAACTGGGCGCTGTCGCCGATGAGCAGCAGCCGGCAGCTCTCCCCCTGATAGACATAGTTCACGAGGTCGTCGAGCAGACATCCTGTTCCGAAACTGCTGTCGGTCATGCCCCTGTTGGCAATCATCGAACTTTCATCGACAATGAACAGGCAGTCGCGCAGCAGGTTGTTGCCCAGGGTGAAGGGAGCGAAGCCTCCTGCCACCTTCTGGCGGTAGATGCGCCGGTGGATGGTGAAGGCGATATGTCCCGAATAGGTCTCCATCACCTTGGCCGCCCTGCCTGTCGGAGCGAGCAGCACAATGCGCTGGCGCAATCCGGTCATAGCCCTGACGATGGCAGCCGCGAGTGTGGTCTTGCCTGTTCCTGCCGACCCTTTCAGAATCATGAGCGACTGATAGGGTGAACTGTCGGTCATAAACTCCACAAAACACTCCATTGCCTGCAGCTGCTCTGCCGTAGGCGTGGCGGGAAAGGCTTGGAGCAGCCTTTGGTGGAGAAGTTGGGGAATGGGGTTCATGAGTGGTGACGGATGGGTGGCGGGTGCGACCGCTTTATTTGAAGATAGAAAAGTTCACGCTGCCGTAACTGCGGTGCTCCACGAAGCGCGGATGTTGGCTGAAGTCATGGTCGGCTCCATGCTCCACCACGAGCACTCCGTTGTCGGCCAGCAGATGGTTGTCGAGGATAAGGTCGGGCAGTTGGGGTATCTCTTTCAGTGCGTAGGGCGGGTCGGCAAAGATGAAGTCGAACTGCTGGCGGCACGACTTGATGAATTTGAAGACATCGCCACGGATGGGAACAGCCTTGTCGGTGCCCAGTTTCTTCATACATTCGGTAATGAAGCGGTGATGGTCGCGGTCGGCCTCTACACCTATTACTATATGGCATCCTCGGGAGATGAGTTCGAGCGAGATGCTGCCCGTTCCCGAAAAGAGATCCAGGGCAGAGGCGTCTTCAAAGTCGATGTAGGCGTTGAGCACATTGAAGAGGTTCTCTTTAGCGAAGTCTGTCGTGGGGCGTGCCTTGAAGTTCTTGGGAATGTCAAAGCGTCGGCCCTTGTAGATACCGGTGATGATTCTCATATATACTGTCAGTTTGTTCTTTTGTTTCTGGCCCAGAGTGTCACCAGGTCGAAGGAGAGCCCCTCCATCCGGGTGATGGGGTCGCGGTTGAAGTCGCTGGCCGGATTGATGACGTATGCCCGTTGCAGATACTGCCTCAGTTCGTTGATGAGCCAGTCGCGTTCAGGAATGTCGCCCACGAGATGCAGTTCGTCATAATCCACCTTTAGGGCCAACTGTTTCCATACGCTGAGCAGGAAGAAGAGCGCATCGTGGGCATTGGCGCTGCCTGTGGCTGAGGGGGTGATGTCGAAACTGTTGCAGAACAGGAACCTGTTTTGCTTGAAGGAGCACACATCGAGACAGCCGTCATGGAAATAGCCGTAGAGTTTGTTTCTCTTGCCCACAAAACTCCGTTGGTAGAGATATTTCCACACGGGCACCATCACGCTGCAATAGTGCAACTGGCTGTAATGGTCGGAGAGCACATTGCAGAGGTCTCTGTTCACCATGAAGAGAGCCACGGCATTGAGCTCGTTGATCTGGTTGGGCAGCACGGCCATGCCCTCCTGTTTGGTGAAGGCGTGGAAATAGAGGGTCTCGGCCTCTTCCTGATGGTAGAGGTCGCGGGGCACCATGAGGGTAGGGGCATCAGTCATGACGAGTGCCCGCTGTTTGGATTGCAGCAGGGGGCTGTCGCTCTTGAAAGCCTCTCTGAGGTTGGCCGCCATGGAGATGCCTTTCTTCACGGGATAGGGCTCGAAAATCAGGGGATGCTCCTCGTCTTGTTCGTTGGCGATGGAGAATGACAGCGAGTGTCGTCCCACCCGGATGACGGTGAGTTCGGGCTGTAAGGATGTAGATGGGTTGTTCTCTCTCATTTTTCAGATGATCTGTTTCGCTGGATAGCATGTTTGGGCTGTTTCCTGGCCGTGACTTGATGTCAGCTTGGTCTCAATAAGGCCATTCCGACTGCAAAATTACATCTTTTATTTGATATTACCCACTCTCTGGTACCAAAAAAGCACATTTTGTTCATGAATATTCACTATTCTTGGGCTTGTGTTATCTGTGCAGCGAGTGGCTTTTCTCTTTTTTAATGAAAGAATAACCGGGTAAAATTGCGCTTTCAGCGCGTACTGCCTACGGAAGTCGCTGAACAATTACAATACGGACAATAGATAAGCCATACGGTTATAACAGCCTCTAGTCACAGTTGTTCCAAGGTTAAGGAACCAGCGTGTCAACAGTCATGGAACTGGTGTGGCATTAGTCATGGAACTGGTGTCACATCATTGTATCACGGATGAAACAATTTGGTAATATCTGCTGTATACTTTTGCAGCCGAAAAGGTAACAGAAGTATTAGTGATGACAAAAACAAGAACAATCGCAGCAGCCACTGCGCTGCTCATGACAACAATGACCACGCTGGCCGACGACATCAAGGGCGTGGTGGTGGACAAGCACTCACGTGAACCGCTTATCGGTGCCACTGTTATGGTGGGCAACAAGGGGGCGGTTACCGATACCGAAGGACGCTTTGCCATCCAAGGTCTGAAGAAAGGAAAATACACCGTTGACATCCAATATGTAGGCTACAAGAAACTGCAGCTGAAGGAGGTGCTGGCCGATGATGCCAAGGCATCAACCGGTATCACCATCGAGATGGACAGCGATGAGCAGACGCTCCGCGAGGTGCAGGTGACGGGTATGGCCCGCCACAACACGGAAATGGCGATGATAGAGGCTGCACGCGTGAGTGACGTCATCGTCAACAACATCTCGGCGCAGGAAATCAGAAAGATGCAGGACAACAATGCCGGCGAGGTCATCAGAAGAGTGCCGGGGGTGAGTCTGATAGAAGACAAGTTTGTGATGGTGCGCGGATTGTCGCAGCGATATAACAATGTATGGATCAACGGTGGGGCGGTGCCCAGTTCGGAGGCCGACTCACGCGCCTTCTCCTTCGACCTCATCCCCAGCAGCCAGATAGACAATCTGGTTATCGTGAAGTCGCCCAGTGCCGAATATCCCGCTGACTTCACGGGTGGTTTCATCCAAATCAATACCAAGGATATCCCCTCGTCCAACTCGTTCTCCGTGGCGGTGGGCGGCAACTGGAACGATGCCACACATTTCAGCCACTTCAGCGGAGCCACGCATAGCAGCCGCTATGTGAAGGACGGAAAAGTGGGGCTCCAGGGCAGCGGACTGAACAATGACTGGAGGGTGAAGAGCCGCCAACCGATAGGCGACCTGAAACTGAGTGCCGACTGGAGCCGGCGCTGGACGCTCGGCGATATGAAGATGGGAATGGTGGGTGCCGCCAACTTCACCCAGGAATACCGCAGCTATTCCGACATGACCAACAATCTCTTCGGCGTATATGATGCCGCCAACGACCGCAGCAACTTCCTGCGCCAAAGCACCGACAACCAGTATAATGACAACCGGAGGATAGGAGCACTGCTCAACCTCGCCCTGCTCTCGGCTACCGGTCGCAACAAATATGAACTGAAGAATATCGTGAACAGCATTGTCAACCAACGCTATACCGACCGCAAGGGCATCAATGCCCAGTCGGACCATGAGATAGGGGCCGAATACTACTACCGTAGCCGACTCACCTATAATGCCCAACTCACGGGCAAACACACGCTCAGCGAGCGTGACAACATCGAGTGGAGCGCCAGTTACAGTTATGCCAACCGCAGGATGCCCGACCGCCGCCGCTATACCATCGACGATGCCTTGGAGCAGGGGACGATGATGCTCACGGCCGGCAATGAGATCAACCGTGAGTTCACGAAACTTGACGAGCATATCGCCTCGGCCAACGTTCTCTCGCACGTCGTGCCCTTTGCATCGGCAGCATCGCCCCTCATCAGCCGGCTCAAACTCTCAACCGGCGCCTATGGCGAATACCGCTCACGCAGCTATACCACCCGACAGTTCATCTACAACTGGAACATGGAGCAGAACACGCTGCCCGACGGATTCCGCCAGATGGACATGACCGAACTGCTCTCCAATGCCGACTATTTCGGCGACGACCGTCTCAGACTGCTTGAAGAGCTCTGCATGCGCAACAACTACGAGGGACGCAACACCCTGGGCGCAGGGTTCCTTTCGGCCCTGTTGCCGATGGGACGGGTGAAGGTGAATGCCGGAGTGCGCTTTGAGTTCAACCAGATGGAACTCATCACCAACAGCCGCGACGATGTGAAGAGCCCGCAGAGCCGATACTACCGCAACCGTGACCTCTTCCCCTCGGTCAACGCCACCTGGCAGATTCATCAGCGCCACCAGTTGCGCCTCTCCTACGGCAAGTCGGTCAACCGGCCCGAGTTCCGTGAGCTGTCGCCCTCGGTCTTCTATGATTTCGACCTCGCCTCGCATGTGCAGGGCAATGTAGACCTAAAGTCGTGCTATATCCACAACGTAGACCTGAGATATGAGTTCTATCCCTCGAAGGGAGAGCAGATTACGCTGGCAGGATTCTACAAGCGTTTTGAGAACCCCATCGAATGGACCTATACCGTGGCCGGAGGAACGAGTCTTATCTACTCCTACGAGAATGCAGAGAGTGCCGACAACTTCGGTGTGGAACTCGATATCCGCAAAGACCTCTCCTTTATCGGTCTGCCCCACTTCTCGCTCGCCTTCAACGGAACGCTCATCCACTCGCGCGTCAACTTCCCCGCCGGTTCGCGCTACGAGAACCGCCCCATGCAGGGACAGTCGCCCTATCTCGTCAACACAGGACTCTTCTATAAAAACGATGCCCGGCAGATCAATGCCTCGCTGCTCTACAACCGTATCGGAAAACGCATCATCGGTGTGGGCCGCAGCGAAGGGTCGACGGGAAGTGAAGACAATGCCCGCGTGCCCGACTCTTACGAGATGCCCCGTGATGTCATCGACCTGGCCTTCTCCAAGAAGTTTGGCAGCCACTTCGAACTCAAGGCCAACGTGCGCGACCTGTTGGCGCAGAAGGTGAACTACAAGCAGTTTGCCGAGGTGAAAGCCAAGGACGGGTCGACCCGCGAGGTGGAACAGATAACCCGCCAATACCGCCCAGGACGCAACTTCGCCCTCACGGCCATCTACAGTTTCTGACAGTTGCAGTCCATCCATACACAGACTATTCGCAAATTAATATTCATGAAATATCATTAATCTTTAATTTCAAACAAGATGAAAACAACAAAAACATTCACCCTGGCAAGCCTTATGGCGCTTGCAGCCTGCATCACTTCATGCAGCAGTGACGACAACGACAACAACCCTGACGTGACTCCCTCGGAGAAATATGCCTGGGGAACTGACGGAGGAATCAAGTCGTGTGACCATCTCCTCTTCAGCGAGGTGGACAACAGCGAGAATGCCCAAGGAAACCAAATCGGCAACGGTGATGCCGAATTTGTATTCACCGGCAAGCAGACCCTGAAGAAAGGCACCTATCTGCTGAAAGGATGGGTCTATATCGCCAACGGAGCCGAACTGACCATCGAGCCGGGTACCGTCATCAAGGGCGACAAGCAGACCAAGGCTTCGCTCATCTGCGAGCGGGGCGGAAAGCTCATCGCACAGGGCTCTGCCAACGCTCCTATCGTATTCACCTCTGAAGAGGCTGCCGGACAGCGCAAACCCGGTGACTGGGGTGGTGTCATCATCTGCGGAAAGGCCAAGAACAACCAGACGGAGATGCAGATCGAGGGCGGTCCCCGCACCAAGCACGGTGGCAATGATGATGCTGACAACTCGGGTGTGCTGAGTTACGTGCGCATCGAGTTTGCGGGCTATCCCTTCCAGACCGACCAGGAGATCAACGGTCTTACCCTCGGGTCGGTGGGCAGCGGAACGAAAATTGACCACGTGCAGGTTTCCTACTCCAATGACGACTCCTACGAGTGGTTTGGTGGAACCGTCAACTGCAAGTACCTCGTGGCTTATCACGGATGGGACGACGACTTCGATACCGACAACGGATTCTCGGGTGCCGTACAGTACGGACTGGTGGTGCGTGATGCCAAAATTGCCGACAAGTCGCAGAGCAACGGTTTCGAGAGCGACAATAACGCCGGCGGCTCGGATGTCTCTCCCTATACCACTGCCACCTTCAGCAACATCACCGTCATCGGTCCCAAACTGCAGAGCGGCGTGAAGTTCGAGAACTCTACCAGCTTCATCACCGGTGGTTCGATGAATCCCAACAACGGCTCGGCATTGGGCAAGTTCCAGTCGGCCATGCAGATTCGCCGCAGCTCGCGTCTGAACATCATCAACTCGGTGGCTGCCGGATGGCCCATCGGCCTGATTATCGACGGCGAGAAGGGTGACACCCCCGCCCAGGCCAAGGCCGGCAACATCCGTTTCCACAACAATGTGTTTGCAGGCATGGATGTCATCGGTTCTGACGCCAACAAGGTATACGACGATGTGCTCTATGATGCAGCCAAGAAACAGGTGATTGATGCCTCGCAGAAGTCATACTCGAATACCTTCTTCTTCCAGACCGCCCTCAA
Source organism: Bacteroidaceae bacterium (assembly GCA_016302965.1). Lineage (GTDB taxonomy): Bacteria > Bacteroidota > Bacteroidia > Bacteroidales > Bacteroidaceae > Prevotella. The sequence goes on along the minus strand of JAEDMP010000016.1, from coordinate 8,100 downwards.
CAACAAGGCTTTCGACGATGCCGCCTCCCTCTCGTTGGTGGATGCCGCAGGAGTGGGTTCGCCCTTCATGCCCACCGCTACCAGTCCGCTGCTGACGCTCGCCTCGTTCAATGGCGAACCCTCGGCTTGGTTGGACAAGGTGGCCTATGTAGGAGCCTTCAATGACAAGGACAACTGGCTGGAGGGCTGGACCAACTTCGAACCACAGAACACGAAGTATTAACAGCAGAAAAGCAGCAGACTCAACTATTCATCGGGCTATAGCCTTTCATGGTTTATCGGGTTATAGCATGAGCGCAAAAAGAGCCGGAAAGCAGATTCGCTTTCCGGCTCTTTGGGTATTGAATGGATGGGAAGAAACGTTTCTTATCCCTCCAGAATCTTGGTGAGGAGTTTCCAGAAGGGCTCAACCGTGGCCACGAGGGCGCGCTCGTTGGTGGTGTGGGGCGAACGCAGGGTGGGACCCATCGAAACCACATCCAGGTGGGGATATTTGCCGAGGATGATGGAGCACTCCAGTCCGGCATGGTCAATCTGGATGATGCCGTCTTCGCCGTTCTGCTCCTTGTAGATGGCGAGCAGTTTGTGCAGCAGCGGACTGTTGGGGTTGGGATCCCAGCCGCCGTAGTCACCGCCGGTCTCCACCTTCATGCCGGCCATGCTGAAGCAGCTGGTGAGCATCTCGGTGATATAGTCCTTGGTGGTCTCGCGAGAGGAGCGCGCAAGAATCTTGATGAGCGACTTGCCGCCCTCGATGTCGATGATGGCGAGGTTGCTTGATGTCTCCACAACGTCGGGATAGGCGGGAATCATGCGCACCACACCGTCGTGGGCAGCATAGATGGCATCGATGAGGTTGTCCTGGATGGGTTCGGGCACCTCGGTCTTGGGAGTCTCCACCTCTTCGGCATAGAACTCGATACCGTTCTCGATGCCCTTGTATTCATCCACGAACACGGCCTTCCATTCCTCCATCAGTTCCTTCACGGCCTGCACGTTCTCCTGGGGCATGGTGAGCACCACCTGAGCCTGGAAGGGGATGGCGTTGCGCATGTTGCCGCCGTGCCAGGAAGCCAGACGGGCCTCGCATTCGGCCACGGCCTCGCGCACGAAACGCACCATCAGTTTGTTGGCATTGGCGCGGCCCTCGTGAATCTCCAGTCCGGAGTGTCCGCCGCGCAGTCCCTTGATGGTGAACCGGAGGGCGGCATCGGTGCCGTCGGTCTCCACTTCCTGATAGTCGAGCGTAGAGGTGATGTTCACGCCACCTGCACTACCGATGACAAACTTGCCCCAGGTCTCGGAGTCTAGGTTGAGCAGGATATCGCTGTGCAGTTCGTCGGCGGGCAGGTCGTTGGCACCATACATGCCCGTCTCTTCATCAGCAGTGATGAGGCCCTCCACGGGGCCGTGCTTCAGTGTCTTGTCTTCCATCACAGCCATGATGGCAGCCACGCCCAGGCCGTCGTCTGCACCGAGGGTAGTGCCCTTGGCTCTTACCCATCCCTCTTCATCGAGATAAGCCTCGATGGGGTCGGTTTCGAAGTTGTGGGTACTGTCGGGAGATTTCTGCGGCACCATATCCATGTGGGCCTGCAGGATGATGCCCTTGTTGTTTTCCAACCCCGGAGTGGCAGGCTTGCGCATGACAATGTTGCCTGCGGGGTCTTTGAAAGCCTCTACACCGGCCTCTTTGGCGAAGTCGAGCAAGAACTGCTGCACTTTTTCGAGATGTCCGGAAGGACGTGGAATCTGGGTCAACGTATGGAAGTTGCGCCAGATACATTCGGGATTCAGATTTTTGATCATAGCCTTTGTTGTTTATAGGTTTACGTAGGGTAATACAGTTTCGGCCTGTCTTTATGCCGGCAATGCGTCGGTAGCCACCGTTCTGCGTTGGGTCATCGAGAGTCCGATGGCTCCCCAGATGCCCAGGGCCACCACCAGCATCGTCTGGACGGTATGAACGATGAGCACGAAATAGAGGGCATCCTGGTCGGCCAGTCCATAGAGGATGAGCATGGTCTTGACGGCGAAATGCCAGGGACCGGCTCCGTTGGGGGTGGGCACGATGACTGCGATGCTGCCCACCACAAAGGTGACCAGGGCGCAGGTGATGCCCAGATGGGCAGTGGAGGAGAAGCAGAAGAAGGTGAGATAATAGTGCAGGAAATAGCTGCCCCATATCCCCAGTGTGAACAGCAGGTAGAGCGGTACGTTGCTCACATGGCGCAGCGAGAGCACTCCCTGCCAGATACCGCTGAAGGTGGCTTTCACCTTATTATATATAGACAGTTTCTTGAGTAGCAGATGCAGCAGGAGCAGTGCCGAGAGTCCGCAGACGGCGGTCACCACATAACCCGTGGCCGAGAAACGGCCCAGCAGTGCATCAAGGTTGGTGCCCGTGCGGCTGAAGAAGGTGCTGAAGATGGGCAGTTGTGCCAATAGGGTGACGGCAGTGAGGCCGAGGATGAAGAGGGAGTCGACGGCACGCTCGGTGACCACCGTTCCCAGTGCTTTTGAGAAGGAGATGCCGTCGTAGCGCTTGAGCACTCCGCAGCGCGAGAACTCGCCCACGCGGGGAATGACCAGACTCACGGCATAGGAGAGGAAGATGGCATAGATGCTGGTGCTCTGGCGCGCATGCTCACCAATCGGTTCCAGGGTCTGCCGCCAGCGCCATGCACGGAACATTTGGGCCGTCACTCCAAAGGGGAAAGACAGCAGCATCCATGTCCAGTTGGTCTCATTCAGGAGCACCTCAGACAGGTTGTGGAAGTCAAAGTCGCGATACATCCAATAGAGGATGGCACCGCCAAGAAGCAGGGGCAGCAGTATCTTGAGCCCGAGATTCAGTAGTTTCTTCGTTTCCATATCACGTGCAAAGGTACAATATTATGTGGAAAATGAAGAATAATAGCCAAAAAACTTGCAGATTTCCGTCAGATAGTGTGCTTTTTGTCTTTTTTATATTAACTTTGCAGTCCTATATGAGATTATCTTCCGAATAATATGAAACAAGTAAGACCCAAGAAAAATCTCGGTCAGCATTTCTTGATCGACCTCAACATTGCCAAACGCATTGCCGATACGGTGGATGCCTGTCCCGACTTGCCCGTGCTCGAGGTGGGGCCTGGCATGGGTGTGCTCACCCAGTTTCTCATGCCCAAGAACCGTCCGCTCAAGGTGGTCGAAATCGACAAGGAGTCGGTGGCCTATCTCCATGAGCATTTCCCTGCACTCTCCGACCGGATAGTGGGCGACGACTTTCTGCGCATGGACCTCACCACGCTGTTCGACGGCCATGATTTTGTGCTCACGGGCAACTATCCCTACGATATCTCCTCCCAGATTTTCTTCAAGATGATTGACAACCGCAACCTCATTCCCTGCTGCACGGGTATGATACAGCGCGAGGTGGCGCTGCGTATGGCATCGGAGCCCGGCAACAAGGCATACGGCATCCTCAGCGTGCTCACCCAGGCCTGGTATGATGTGGAATACCTCTTCACCGTGGATGAAAATGTCTTCAATCCCCCTCCCAAGGTCAAGAGTGCCGTTATCCGTATGACCCGCAACCAGACCCGGGAGTTGGGCTGTGACGAGAAACTCTTCAAGCGGGTGGTGAAGACCGTCTTCAACCAGCGCCGCAAAATGCTGCGCGTGAGTCTGCGCCAGATTTTCGGTGGCAAGTCCTCGGACGATGCTTTCTTCCAGCACCCGCTGATGACCAGACGCCCCGAACAGCTCTCGATAGCCCAGTTCGTAGAGCTGACAAACCTGGTAGGGCAGGAATTGCTGTGTGCGGACACAATTTAGTTGATATAGGTCAAGACTATGCTGTATTTTTGATAAAAAAGCGAATAAAAATTTGGCTGTGTGCGGAAACAGCAGTACCTTTGCATCGTCAAAAGGACAAAAAGACCAATAGGACGGCCTTAAACGACCGAAGGACGACAAGACCACAGGACGAAAAAAAAAGGACGTTTCGAAACAAGAACAGGTATTAGACTAAGGTAAAAGAGAAACAGGTATTAGAAAGGTAAATATCAGGACAGGTATTAGAAAGGTAGAAAAGAAGAAAGGTGTTAGTCAAGGTAAGTCAAGAAGATTGGATGATTCAGGTGACGATAGGTATTTGGTCAGTAAGGTAGTAAAGATTCAGGAGCGAGGGCTTGCCCCTCCATCAACCAAAGATGAAGAAAAAAAGTTTGAGAAAATAGATCATCAGGTTAATCGTAAAAGATAAGTGATTCGACAGGTATAAGGTTTTTAGGTATTATAAAGATAAGTAGTAAGGATAATTGACTGTAGGTAGTCAGTAGTTAATACGAACAGGTAACTGATCTGATTCAGTCATCATGAAATGATTTAGAGAAAGTTTTTTCATAGGTTAAGTAGTTTTAGTATAGTTTGATAGGTTTTAGTTATTGGTAATTGGATTTGTAGGAAGGTGATAAAATATTGTCAGATACCAGTCGTCTGGAAGAAAGATGAACCAGACGCCCTGTGTGCAGCGTGAGCTGCAACAGGAACGCTGGTGAGAGAGGCGTTGAGCCTCTTTTTTTTGTTTCTATCATAGATGTCTCTATGAATGATAGCTCTTAGGGATAAGGTCTTATGCCCGTTTCCCCTTGAATAGGGCGAGAATGATGAACAGCAGGGGAATGAGCACGATGGCTCCCGTGAGTGTGGCGGTCACGAGGTGGAGCGGGGCGGGCCATCCGAGCGTCTCGCAACCGATGACTCCGAAGATACTCATGAAGAGCAGGGGCATCAGCACTCCGATGATGCGCAATCCTCTTGCCACCCATACCATTTGGGTGATGTTGGTAATCTGGGTGCCGCTGATGTTTTTGGACGGGAGATAGACCGAGAGCATAATCAGGATGCTGACGAAGGCACAGATGGCGCAGGGGAAGATGAGGCCGAAGGCCTTGCCCGAATACTGGTTGGGATGGCCCGAGGCATCGAAATGGGTGGGGACGGTATCGGGCAGTTTCGACCACATCCATGCTGCCATGATCCACAGCAGGATATTCAGCATGAGGCATGCTATTTCGAAAATCGTGCCTTCTTTGGTGCGGGGCATGCGGATGCCGTTAGTTGGCTGGGGCTTATGAAGGAAGAAGGAAAGCAGATTCATATCGATTTTGTTGATAGTGATGGAGAGAGGATTGTATCGTCAGCTGTGTAGGCGTGTGGCTCAGAAGCCGGCTCACTCCCCATCCCCGGATGGAGGAGTGGGAGTGGCCTTTTTCTTGGGCATTCTCTTGGCCTTGCGTAGTGCCTCGGCGATGATCCATTGCAGCTGGCCGTTGGTGGAGCGGAACTCGTCGGCTGCCCATGCCTCGATGGCATCCATCATCTCGCTGTCGATACGCAGTATGAAGTTTTTTGTCTTGGCCATGAGCGTGGGCCGATTAATGGTTCAGCGTGCCGGTGTTCACCACGGGCTGTGCGGAATCTTCGCCGCAGAGCACCACCATGAGGTTGCTGACCATGGCCGCCTTCTTGTCGTCGTCCAGTTCCACCACCTGCTCTTCCGACAGTTTGTCCAGTGCCATCTTCACCATGGAAACGGCACCCTCCACAATCTTCTCTCTGGCCGTGATGATGGCCGATGCCTGCTGGCGGCGCAGCATGACGGCTGCAATCTCGGGAGCGTAGGCCAGATAGTTGATGCGGGCCTCTACCACTTCGATGCCGGCGATGGCCAGGCGATCGTTGAGTTTCTGCTCCAGCTGCTGGTTGATTTCCTCACCGCCGCTGCGCAGGGTCAGCTCGTCGGTCTTGCCGTCTACATCGTCGTAGGCATACTGTCCGGCCACCTGGCGGAGGGCGGCATCGCTTTGGGTCTTCACAAACTGCTCAAAGGCGTTCATGATGCTCTTCACGTCGCCACCGAGGGTAGTGGCATTGGGATTCTGCGCCATGGTCTGGGAGTCGATTTCGAACATGGCTTTATAGGTGTCGCTCAGTTTCCATACGAGCACCAGTCCGATGAGCACGGGGTTGCCCACCTTGTCGTTCACCTTGATGGGTTCGGCATCAAGGTTTCGGGCGCGCAGCGATAGTTTCTTGGTGGTGATGAAGGGGTGTACCCAGTAATAGCCGGTGCGGGTGAAGGTGCCCCGGTATTTTCCGAAGAACATCATCACGCGGGCCTCTCCCGGTTCCAGCTGGATGAAGCCTGCCCACCAGATGAGGTTCGTGATGAACAGTATGACACAGGCCACGATTGAGAGGGTGCCCATGAAACTGTCACCCGAATCCAGCCATTCGATGCCGATGATGAGACAGATAACAGCTAAAGCGATGACGGCCAAATTGGCAAACAGCATGACAAAACCATTCAGGGTCAGGCCGCTAAACTCAAATTCTTTGTTCTCCATTGTCTTTTTGTTTTTGGGGATTAATACGTTGTTTCTTGTTTCGGATGATAATCATTCGGATGTTTTCCTTGTGGATGTCTTCCCCTTGGAATCTGATTTGTATATGATATCATTTTGATATTGCAAATGTAGGCATTTTTTCTGGATGTACAATGGATTTGATGGAACAATTAACCATGTTTAACTAATGATTTCCTCTTGGTTCATTTGTTTTTGTGTAACTTTGTATGGCTTTTATATAATAAGGTATAGAAACTGACAAGAACAGAGGAGATATGACATCAGAAGAGTTGAGAGACAAGAAGATAGCCGTACTGCTTTCGGGCGGTGTGGACAGTTCGGTGGTGGTGTATGAGCTGGCCCGCCAGGGGGTGCACCCCGACTGCTTCTACATCAAGATAGGTCCCGAGGAGCAGGAGGAGTGGGACTGCACCAGCGAGGAAGACCTTGAGATGGCTACCGCTGTGGCGGCCCGCTATGGGTGTCGGCTCGAGGTGGTGGACTGCCATCGGGAGTATTGGGACCAGGTGACACGCTACACCATGGACAAGGTGAGGGCAGGCTTGACGCCCAATCCCGACGTGATGTGCAACCGTCTCATCAAGTTCGGTGCTTTCCATGAGAAGCGGGGCCACGACTACGACCTGATAGCCACCGGCCATTATGCCTGCACGGAGATTATCGACGGCAAGAAGTGGCTCACCACCAGTCCCGACCCCGTGAAGGACCAGACCGACTTTCTTGCCCAGATTTACGACTGGCAGCTCGAGAAGGCCCTCTTTCCCATTGGCGGCATGATGAAGGAGGAGGTGAGACGCATCGCCGAGCAGGAGCATCTTGTGAATGCTCGCCGCAAGGATTCGCAGGGTATCTGTTTCTTGGGCAAAATCAATTACAATGAGTATATCCGCCGCTACCTTGGCGAGCAGCCGGGCGATGTGATAGAACTGGACACGGGCCGCAAGATAGGCGAGCACCGCGGACTCTGGTTCCACACCATCGGTCAACGTAAGGGCATGGGCTTTGGGGGAGGTCCCTGGTTTGTGGTCAAGAAGGATGTGGAGCACAATATCCTCTATGTGGCACATGGCTACGACCCTCAGGAGGCCTACCGTCAGGAGTTTGCCGTGCGCGATTTCCACTTTCTCACCGAGCGCCAGTTGCCCCAGCAGGTCACGTTCAAGATACGTCATACGCCCGAATGGCACCCTGCTGTGACCGAGCTGCGTGCCGACGGCACCTGGCTCATCCATTCGGCCGACAAGATTCATGGTGTGGCTCCCGGCCAGTTCTGTGTGGTCTATGATGCTGACCATCATCGCTGCTATGGTTCGGGCGAAATAACGGTATAAAGAAAAAATAACAATAGTCCTATGGCATTGAATTTGAACAAAAATCTGAAATTGTATTACTCCATCAGCGAGGTGGCAGAGATGTTTGGTCTGAACGAGAGCACCCTGCGCTACTGGGAGCAGGAGTTCCCCTTTCTCAAACCCAAGACCAAGGGGCCGAGCAAGGTGCGCCAGTATTCGGAAAAAGACATCGAGCAAATCAAGCTCATCCACAACCTGGTGAAGGTGAGGGGATTCAAGTTGGCGGCAGCCAAGAAAATCATCTCCTCCAACCGCGACGGTGCCGACAAGACCGCTGAGGTATTGCAGCGGCTGACGGCTGTGCGCGATGAGCTGATGGCGATGAAAAAGGA
>JAEDMP010000015.1 GCA_016302965.1 Bacteroidaceae bacterium | reverse complement strand
TGCTCGCTATCCACGATATAGAGTTCGTTATAGGTAGTAAGAAATATTCGCATGGACAACAAAGGGATTTTGTATTAGCGCACCAAAGTTAAAAAGAATATTGGTTAGTACAACGGGGTTTCTTTAACATTTTCGCAAACACGTATGTTTTTTACGTGAAACAACTAGATTTTGAGCGCCAGACAATCAGTAGACAACCAAGGGAAAAAAGGGGTGAAGAAGAGGAGGGGGAGCGGATTGACGGCCGTTCCCCCATCCTGCGTCTGTTGGGGATTTATGACTTCAGTCGTTCGGCCATGGCCTTGCCCAGGGCGAAACACTGGGCAGTGGTTTCCTCGTTCAGGCTCTGCTTGAGTTCGACGGGCGTGCCCACGGGCTCGAAATGCAGCTTCGTCTCGTTCCATTCGGCAATGCGGTCAACGGCCTTGCCCGCCCAGGCATAGGAGCCGAACCAGCCCAGGAGGTGGTTCTTGATGTCCTTGCCGGCCAGCTCGGAAAGCAGCACCTCCATCTCGTGGTAGAGCCCGGCATTGTAGGTGGGCGCACCCACGATGAGCGCCTTGTAGCGGAACACATCACGGATGATATAGGAGTGGTGGGTCTTCGACACATTATACATCACGATATTCTTCACGCCGGCCTCGCTGGCAGCGCGCGCAATCATCTCGGCGGCCCGCTCGGTGTTGCCGTACATCGTGCCGTAGCAGATGACGAGTCCCTCCTCGGTCTCATAGCGGCTCATGCGGTCGTAGAGGTCGATGACCTTTGCCACATGCTCATGCCATACGGGGCCGTGGGTGGAACAGATATAGTCAATCTGCACGCCCTGGAGCTTCTTGAGGGCATTCTGCACGGGGGTGCCGTATTTGCCCACGATATTGGAGTAATAGCGCACCATCTCGAGCCAGAAGGTGTCGCAGTTGATCTGGGCGTCGATGACGCCACCGTTGAGGGCACCGAAGCAGCCGAAGGCATCGCCGGAGAAGAGCGTGCAGGTGGTGGGGTCGAGGGTGACCATGGTCTCGGGCCAGTGCACCATGGGCGTGAGCACAAACTGGAGCTCACGCGAGCCGAGTGCGAGCCGGTCGCCGTTCTTCACCTCCAAGAGATTGGTGCCGATGCCATAGAAGCCCTGCACCATGCCGAAGGTCTTCTTGTTGCCCACGAGCGTGATGTTGGGGTAATACTTGCGGATGAGTTCGATGGCACCGCTGTGGTCGGGCTCCATGTGATTGATGACGAGATAGTCGATGGGGCGGTCGCCAATGACCTCCTGGATATTCCGGATATAAGGGATGAAGAAATCCACCTCGACGGTATCCACGAGACACACCTTCTCATCGACGATGAGATAGGAGTTGTAGGACACGCCGTTGGGCAGGGGCCAGAGCCCCTCGAAAAGATTCTTGTTGCGGTCGTTGACACCCACGTAATAGGTGCCTTTGGTAATCTGTTGCATATTCGTCATGATTAAATTGTTGATATTCCTGGAAAAACAGTCTATGGGCGTGCCGACTGCTGCAGCTGTCGTCCGAAGTCGACGCTGATGCTGTTGTCGATGCTCTGGCAGCAGTTGGCCGAGAAGAGCTGTGCCTGGTGGACAACCTCATCCCACTGCTCGGGGGAGAGTCCGCGCTCCACCACCTCGCGGGTGATGCCATACTGGATGAGTCCGTAGACGAAGCCGGCATTGAAGTTGTCGCCGGCGCCGATGGTGCTCACCGTCTCGGTCTGGATGACGGGATACTGGCGGCGGAACCCGTTCTCGGCACGCAGCTCCACGGGGTTGGAGCCATGTGTGCAGATGAATTTCTTGGTATAGAAGGAGATGTCGCTGCGATAGATGGTGTCGGGGTCGGTCTTGCGGAAGAGCACCTCGAAGTCGTCGACACTGCCACGCACAAAGTCGGCCAGCTCGAAGTTCTCCAAGAGGTTGGGCGTGACGCGGATGACATCCTGACGGTGGGAGGGGCGGAAGTTCACATCGTAGTAGAGGATGGCGCCGCGGTTGCGGGCATACTCGAGGAAGCCCACCACCTGGGGCCGGATGACGGGATTGACGGCATAGAACGAGCCGAACATCACCACATCGTCGGGCTGCACATCGGGATAGGCAAACTCCAGCTGGTCGTGGGGATGGTCCTTGTAGAAAAGATACTCGGCATCGTCACGCTCGTTGAGGAAGGCGAGCGAGATGGCCGTCTTGCTGTCGGGATAGACATTGAGATGGGTGGCATCCACGCCGTTGGTCTCCAGGAAACGGATAATCTGGCGACCGAGACGGTCGTTGCCTGCCTCACTGATGAAGGTGGTGGGGATGCCGGCACGCCCCAAAGAGATAATACCATTGAAGACCGACCCACCAGGCACGGCACCGATGGGCTTGTCGTTTCGGAAGATGATGTCGAGTACGGTTTCTCCTATTCCAATTACTTTGCGCATAGTGTTTGTTCTGTTTCAAGGTGCAAATATCTGAAATTTTTGGCAAATAACAAACGAAAAATTCGTATTTTTGCACCATTCTATACAAATAGTGGAACCCAAGTAGCCAAAAAGAAGACTTAATCACCCCAAAACGACATGAAATACCATACTTTTACCCTGCCCAACGGGCTGAGAATCATCCACCGCCCCACCCCCTCGGAGGTGGTCTACTGCGGACTCTGCATTGCCGCCGGCTCCCGCCATGAGCTCCCCGAAGAGAGCGGCATGGCCCACTACTGCGAGCACCTGAGTTTCAAGGGAACGGAACGGCGCCACTCGCGCGACATCATCAACGGTCTGGAACGGTTGGGAGGCGACCTGAACGCCTTCACCACCAAAGAGCACACCACCTATTATGCCGCCCTGCTGAAACACGACATCGGCACCGCCATCGACCTGCTCTGCGACATGGTGTTCCACAGCACCTATCCCGAAAAGGAACTGGAGAAGGAGCTGGAGGTGATTGTGGACGAATACAACTGCTATGAGGAGACCCCCCCGGAACGTATCTACGACGACTTTGAAGAGCGGCTCTTTGCCGGCCATCCGCTCGGCAGGAACATCTTCGGCGACCTGGAGGCGCTGCGCCACTGCCACTCGGAGGATGTGCTGCGCTTTGCCCGCCGACACTACCGGCCGGAGAAGATGGTGTTCTTCGTCGACGGCGACGTGGACTTTGAAGCGGTGGTGAGCGAACTGGAACGCTGCACCCCTGCCCCCGGAACGGGGAATGAGGCAGCGGCCCATGCCCGCATCGCACCCGACCGGTTGGAGGCTCCCTTCCACGTCAGCATGGAACAGGAGGGACTCATCCACCAGTGCCACCAGATCATGGGCAACCGTGCCTACGGCATGGGCGATCCCAAGCGGATGGCGCTCTACCTGATGAACAACATCCTGGGTGGACCGGCCATGAACGCCCGCCTGAATCTGCAGTTGCGCGAGAAATACGGACTGGTCTACTCGGTGGAGAGCGGGATGGTGAACTACAGCGACTGCGGACTGTGGTATGTGTATTATGCCTGTGGCGAGGAGGATGCCGAGCGGTGCAGCGAACTGGTGATGAAGGAACTGGAACGGCTGCGCCGTCAACCGCTGAGCCAGGAGGAACTCAGGGCGGCGCAGAAGCAGCTGAAGGGACAATTGGCGGTGGCTGGTGACAACCGCGAGAGCTTCGCCCTCGACTTTGCCAAGACCTATCTATATCATGGCAAAGAGAAAGACCTTCACCAGCTGTTCCAAACCATCGACAGCATCCGTTCCGAAGAGTTGACCGAAGTGGCCAACGAGATTTTTGTCCCCGAGCGGTTGTCAGCCATGGCGATGTTGCCACCATCACGTTGAAAGGGCAAAAGCGTTATTTTTCTGCATTCCTTCTATTCTAACGCTTTTGCCCTTTCAGGGCGAATGATGTTGCTTGAACCTACCCAGGGCGCTGCCCTGGGCTATGCGCTTTTGCGCTTTCAGCGCGTAAAAATTAGCGCTGAGCGAAGAAAGAACCTTCGCCGTAGGCCATGCGGAGCTGATAGAGGCCCTGCTCGTTGGCAGCCACATCGATGGACTCACCATTGGGCAGAGAGGTGCGGATGGTGCCATCCTCATTGAAGCGGAAGATTTCAACCTCCTTACCATTCTCGCTGATCGACCAGCTCTTGTCCTTCTTGTTAAAGGTGAAGTAAACCTTCTCGCCGGTAGGACGGGTGATCTCATAGCCACGCTTCAGCGTCTTCACGGCATAGAGACGGCCATCCTGACCCCATACATTCTCGGTATGACCCACCTTGGAAATCGGGTTGGAACCTGTCCAGAACTCAACCGAGTTGAGCACCAGCACATCCACGGTGCCCGTGATAGGATAGGCAATCATGGAAAGGGGCAAGAAAATCAACTCATTGACCCATTTGTTGGATACACTTCTGTTCCAGTCCAAAACTGCGTTGGTCAAACCAAACGAACCGATGCAGGAGCTGACGATCATGGCGGCAGCTGCGAGCGAAATCATAGTTTTTTTCATAAGAAATAAAGTTTACTAAATTTGGTAATAATAAAAATAAAAAAAAAGGTTCTTCTTCATCGCGCATCCTTAATCCTTCACCTTCCACACCGAACTGCCCTCGGGTGTCTTCACCCGGATGAGGGAGAAGGAGGCAGCGGCAGAGGCAGCAGGAAAGGGAAGCACAGCGCCGGCAGCCACGTTGCGGCAGCGATGCGATGCGAGCAGTCGGCCGTCGGGCGCATAGCGTTCGATGGTCACGTAAGCGGCGGGATGGCTCACGAGTACCCCCTCGGCAGAGAGGGAGGCAGCGGCCGAGGCATCCACCACGCCACGGATGCCTGTAGCCGAGCGACGCAGACAATCCTGTAGTCCGGCCATGGCATCAATCTTGCCATAGCCGAAGCCCTGGCTCTCGGCCTGGGTGGCATCGCCGGTGAAGTCGTCGAGACGGGCTGTGGCAGCCACCACCTCGCGCAGGTCCTCGGGCGAGAGCTCGGGATAGGCCTGCAGCCATGCCGCCACCGTACCCGTGACAAAGGGAGCCGCCATGGAGGTGCCCTGCATATAGCCATAGAGATGATAGCGCGAACCGCCTCCATAGCTCTTGGCCACCAAACGGTTGCTGGAGCTGTCGTAGTTGCTCACGGCGGAGATGATGATACAGCCGGGAGCGGCCACCTCGGGCTTCATGCGGAGGTCGGCAGTGGGTCCCATGCCCGAGAAGGTGCTGATGGCACCCACGGTCTCCTGTTCGAGCTTGTTGACCACCGTCTCGCGGTAGAGCTGATACTCATTGCGGGTGGTATAGGCCCCCACGGAGAGGATGCGCTTGGCGGTGCCTCCCACCTCGCAGACGGAGCTCATGAGGGGCGAGGGCTTGCTGTAGCCCTCGATGTCGAGGTCGGTAAAGTCGAGATAGGTGTTGTCGGCCCAGAGGTCGATGGTTCCCTCACTGCGGGGGATAATCTCCAAGGCCAGCGCATAGTTGGTGCGTACACTGGTGAGCGCCGACTCCAAGCGCAGGTGGAACTTGCCGTTCACAGGGTCTTTCTCCCATGCCGCCTGCATCTCTCCCGAGATATAGGAAGAGAAGGTGGCCGTGGCCGACCCGCTTTCCGAGCCATCCGTAGGCTGGAGGAAAGGCTCGATGAGCACGGCGGTCTTCTCGCTATGGTTGAAGGTGTTGAAGGCCACGAGGCGCAGGTCGAAGACGAAGCCGGGCGATGCCCAGATATCGATTTCGCCTCCGGCATTGTCCTTGGTCAGCCCATAACGGAAGTTGACAAAGGTGCGCAGCGGCTCCTCGGCTTCAGAGGCGAAAGTGCGGTTGAAGTGGAACAAGCCGCCCCGATAGTTGCCCGAGGCGCCGACGATGAGCTTTCCCTTGTCCTGCATGGCATCGGCCAGTCGGTCGAAGGGCGAGGTTCCGTCGTGCGGTCCGAGGTTCATGCCGAGGCTGAGGTTGACCACACAGGGCATGCCGAGGCTGTCGGCATAGTTGAAGATATAGGCCACGGCATCAGACACCGACACGTTGTCGGGACTGTTGCCGTCGACACTCACCAGGACGATGTCGGCATCAGGAGCGATGCCCGCATAGAGCCCGTCAGTGAGCCAGGAGGAGCCGGCGGCGATGGCAGCCACGTGGGTGCCATGCGAGTTGTTGACGATATCGGCGGCAGCCGTTTCCAGGACGTCTTGTCCCTCGAGCTCCACGCCATAGCCGAAGGCGGCAGGCGCATGGTAACTGCCTGTGGCCTCGGTCTTCTGTTCCCACACGCGGCGGATGCGCGTCTTGCCCTGGGCGTCATAGAAGGCCCGATGGGCATAGTCGAAGCCGGCATCCACAATACCCACGAGCACCCCCTTGCCCGTATAGGGCAGCGAGAGCTGGGGGTCGGTGGTCATGAGGTCGGCATGGGCCTCGGCGCGGGCCACATCCAGCTGGGGTGTCACCCGTGAGGCCACCTGCACATGGCGCACACCCTCCACCTGGGAGAGCGACTGCAGGGCCTGCAGGGGCAGACGCACCGTGGCCGTGTTGCCCGCCACCACACCTACCTTAGCACCGAGACGTTCCACCTGCTGGCGGTCGAAACGGGAGGCATCGATGGTGAGGTAGGCAGCCACCTGGGTATCGGCAGCAGCCGTTGTCTTGGCCACGTCGGCGGCCTGCTGCGCACGATGGAGCAGCAGACGGCTCTCTGGCGAGAGCACGGCTCCCGTCTGAGCCGAGAGTACAGCGGCAGAGGCGAGGAGCGAGAGAAGTATCGGTAATCGTTTCATGATTCAATCAGGCAATATAACTTTAATAAGCAATCTTGCGGGTAACGGTCTTGCCGGCGGCCTTTGCCCTGACGAGATACACCCCATGACGGTCGAGACGGCTGCCATGGCTGCGTCCCTGCAGGTCGAAGAGTTCGCAACGGCCACGCTCCCCATTGACCAGCACCTCGCCGTCCGCCACACGGAGGTCGAGGGCAATGCCCTGTTCCATCTCCACCTTGTCGATGGCGGTGGGGAAAGCCTGCTGGGTATAGGAGCCGTTGAGGGCCACAGAGGCGGCATTATAGATGCTGTTCATGCGGTTGTCGTCGGGATTGTAGGCAGCGGCAATGGCCACGAGCTGCATATCCTTCACCACCACGGGGATGTCGGGTGAGCCATTCTTGCAGTCGGCCTCGGTGGCAGCGGTCCAGTAGTTGGAGTAGATGCTTTCGGGCAGCGTCATCGTGGTGGTCCACTCCACGGTCTTGCCTGCCTCGCAGGTGGCGAGCTGTCCCCAGAGGTTGCCCGTCAGGTTGCCGCGGTAGATGGCGTTGTGGAGATAGGCATTGCCGCCGTTCGACTGGTAGGCCTGCACGCTGTCCTGCACGAGATAGACATTGAGCAGGAGTTTGCCGTCGGGCAGGTCGGTATGTGGATAGGCCTGGAGGGTGACATCCAGTTGGCGCGTGTCGGGGTTGTAGACCGACTGGAGGTTGAGCGACACGTAGGGCTGGCTCTTCAGCTGCATATAGCTGAGGGCGGAGGCGAGCGCCGTGCGGTCCTGGGCATTGATGATGGGAGAGGTCATCGTGGGTGTGGCCAGTCGGTTGAGCATGGCGGCAGGCGCATAGGTGCTGGCCGAACCGAAGAAGAACGACGTGTAATAGAGGTCGTCGTCCATGGTGAACTGGTCGGGATAGTAGCCGCTGTGATGGGCCACGCTGATGGCGTTCCAGCCACAGGTGTCGATGAGTTCATGCAGCACGCGGTGACCGGCGGGACAGTTGGAACAGTCCTGGCCCGTGAACGACTCGACGAGCAGGCTGCGCTCCATGTTCTCGGGATAGAAGAAGGCCGTGGCCTTGGTGCTGTTGTCGTTGGGGTCGGCATCAGCGGTGGTGGCGGCGTCAGAGGCGAGGTTGTCTACGCCCATCTCCACGTCGAGCGAGGCATCGCCCTCGTGGCTGGACACCAGCACCTCCACCTCCTGCGACTGGCCGGGAGCGAGGTTGAGTCCCGTGAGCTGCTTCACCTCATGCTCCGTGCCGGTCACACCATAGGACACACCCATGCCCGTAATGGTGGCCGAACCGGTATTGAGCACCATGCCCCGGATGGTATAGAGGGTATTGCTCTTGTAGTAGCCTTCGAGCGAGAAGGGTTTCACGAGCACATCCTGGTAGAGCGGTGCATCGGCGATGACGGCCCGCACGTTGGCAGCGCCGACAGCCATGCCGTAGGTGTCCTGCCACTGTCCGTCGTTGTAGACAAAGCAGCAGCCCTGCAGGTCGGCGGTATGATCGGCATTGAGCAGGTTGTAGGTGTTGGCGATGGTGGCGGTATAACCCACGTAGAGTTCAGGCTCCTCGCCGGTGATGACATAGGGGTTGTCGAGTGTCTGGCTGCTCCACTGGTTGGCCTTGGCGATGGTGCCCGTCTGACTGACGAGGGCATCGGCGCCCAGGGCGGTGGAGATGAAGAGCTGCACCTGCTTGTTGTCGGCACGGGTGGAGCCGCAGGCAAACTCGATGGCAGAGATGGAGCAGCCCTTGAGCAGCTGCAGTTTCTCGTGGCTCAGGCGGATGGCCTGTCCCTGGGTGGTTCCCGTGCCGAGACGGAAGTTATTGCTGCGGCCACAATCGCCATTGGTGTAGCCGAAACTGAAGTTGTCGGCCCAGGCCTGCAGGGAGAGGAGCAGGCAGCAGGCGATACTGAGGAAATGAATGTACTGTCGTTTCATAGATAATTCGGGAATGAAATAATACTGTTGGAATAGAGTTGTAGTGAAAAGCTCTGTTTGAAAGAGCAGACAATATAATCAGATGTGACAGACCGCGGATGGAGGCGGCTCTTCGAGCCAGAAGATGCCCTCGGGCCCCATATTGAAGAGGAGGTCGAGGATGCTGAGGTTGGGCTGGAAGCCATGGCGGTCGGCAAACACCTGATAGTAGGGTCGTGTGAGGGCGTCGGCATCGGGAGCCGGTCGTTTGGGGTGGATGCTGTCGCGGAAGTCGTCGATGCTGCCATCCTGTGGCAGTTCGTCGGGGGCGAGATAGCGCTCGGTGGGACGGATGGTGGCGTCCACATCGAGGAGGCGGCAGAGCGTTTGGCAGATCTCCAGGTTGTAATCATACAGAAAGGTCCATCGGCGCTCGAAGAAGGGGGCGAGGTCGTCGGCATAGTAGTCGAAGAAGGGAGACTCGCCGTAGGCAGAGAGCAACGCCTGCCAATGCTGGTGGCGCCATTGACCGTGGTCGCTGATGCGGATGGTGCCGTCGGTATGCCGCTCAACGGGCAGGGTGAGCGTCTGCAGCCCGTGGGCATTGGCGATGATGCAGCGGTTGCGGTAGGTCTGCTTCTGGTAAGAGTCGTGCCACTCCACCCTGGCATCGCCATAGCGGGCAATCTTACGGTACCACTGGATGGGGCCGAAATAGGTGGAGGAGAGCAGGGCTGTCTTCATGTGCGAGCTTATATCAGGGTTCTGTAACAATGGTAGCAAAGAAACGGTCTTGGCGGAATCCGCTGAAGGGGGGCTGGGTATCGTCATGGCTGTAGAGCACACAGACGGCACGCCCGATGATGTGGCGCTCGGCCACGATGCCGATGAAGCGGCTGACGGGAGAGCGGCTGGAGAGCGACTCCACCCCATAGTAGTCTTCGCGCGAACAGGTGGGGCGGATGCCGGGCACCGTGAACAGTTCGCCGTTCAGGCGGAGGGTGTCGCCCGGCAGATGGCGGCAGCGGCAGAGGAAGATGCCGGGCAGCGAATCGACGGGACTGTCGATGGCGATGATGTCGCCCCTCCTGACGGGCTGTCGGAGCCATCGTCCATAGCCGAAGAGTCCGCCGTCGGCCCCCGTCCTCAGTCCGTAACTCCACCGGTTGACCACCACCCTGTCTCCCTGCAGGAGGAAAGGCTCAAAGGCGGCTCCCTCCAGCTTGCAGAGCGTCAGCATGGTGGCTCTGAACAGCAGGGCAGCCAGGGCACCCGCTCCCAAGGCGGCCAGCCATCTGATGGTGTTACGTGAGGTCATGCATCGAAGTAGGTTCTATATGACTTGATGGATATACGGAAGGGGGATTACTTGATGTTGTCGACGATACTGAACAGACGGTTCCAGCGGATGCCGGAAATGCCGTGGCGGTCGGGGTCGCTTGACCACCAGATGAAGATGGGCTTGCCCACGACATGGTCTTCGGGCACGAATCCCCAGTAGCGTGAGTCGGCCGAGTTGTGGCGGTTGTCGCCCATCATCCAGTAGTAGTCCATCCGGAAGGTATAGCTGTTGGCCTCCTTTCCGTTGATATAGATCTTGCCGTTCTCCACCTTGAGGCTGTTGCCCTCATAGACGCGGATGGGGCGCTCGTAGACGGCGATATTGTCCATGGTGAGGCGGATGCTCTCTCCCTTCTTGGGAATCCACACGGGACCGTAGTTGTCGCGTGTCCAGTGGCAGTTGCCGTTCTGTGGATAGATGCCTTCTTCAGAGCTGTCGGTATTCAGGCTGATGCTCTCGACGAGGTCCTTGCGGGCGGCCAGGGCCGCCACGGCGCGTTTGGTGAGGGGCAGATAGCCGAAATCGTGTAGGCTCTGCAGGTCTTCCATCGAGATGCCGAGTTCCTGGAGCAGCTCGTCGGGCAGTCGGTCGCGCAGCTTCAGATAATAGGTATACTGCACATTCTCGGGTTCCTTGTTGGCCTTGCCGTCGAGATAGACGATGCGGTTCTTGATCTGCAGCGTCTGTCCGGGCAGTCCCACACAGCGCTTCACATAGTTTTCGCGCCGGTCGGTGGGACGGCTGCTGATGGTGCCAAACTCCTCGGGATTCTGCTCGATATAGGAACGGCCTATGAGATAAGCCTCTCGGAAATAGTCCCAGCGCTGCTGGGGCGAGAGCGAGTCGATGACGGGGCGGTGGGGCCAGAGCTCCCGGCCATAGGCGTAGCACATCACATAATAGTCCTGGGCCTCGTAGCGCGAGCCGGCACAGATGGTGTCGCCGGCGGGATAGTTGAACACCACGATATCATTGAGCTCCACCTGGCCCAAGCCTTGCACCCGGCGGTAGTCCCAGTGGGGCCACTCGAGATAGGACTTGCAGTTGACCACGGGCAGCGTATGCTGGGTGAGCGGCATGGTGAGGGGCGTCTGCGGGATGCGCGGGCCGTAGCTCACCTTGCTCACGAAGAGATAGTCGCCCGTGAGTAGCGATTTCTCCAAGGAGCTCGAGGGGATGACGTAGTTCTGGAAGAAGAAGAGGTTGATGAAATAGACGGCCACGAGGGCGAAGACGATGGCATCCACCCACGACATGACGAAACGCACGGGGCCGTCGGCCTCTTTCCACCACTGCCAGCGGATTTTCTTGGTGATATAGACATCATAGATGAAGGGGAGCACGAAGATGCCCCACCAGTTTTTCACCCAGATGAGGAAGAGGATATAGAGGGCGCTGACGCCCACGAACTTGAGCCACTGGTTGCGCTTGTTGACAGGATTCTTTTTCATACGTGTTGAAGGGAGGACTGTTTAGAAGTGGAACATGTCGGAGATGGTGAGCAGTCCCCGGTGGGTGGCGGTGTACTCGGCGGCGAGCACGGCTCCCAGGGCAAAGCCCTTGCGCGAGTGGGCATCGTGGGTGATGGTGATGCTGTCGGCCTCGGAGTCGTAGCAGATGCTGTGTATGCCGGGCACCTCGCCGCGGCGCACGCAGTCGATGCGGAGCTTGTCGGGAGCGCTCTCCCTGGAGCCCTCGAGGCTTCCGTCGGGGTTGAGCAGGGTGCCCACGGTCCAGTCGTCCTTGCGGTCGAGGGAGGCGGTGATTTCCTCGGCCAGGGTGATGGCGGTGCCGCTGGGATGGTCGAGTTTGTGTACATGGTGGGTTTCCTCCATGCTGACGTCATATTGGGGGAAGGCGTTCATGATCTTCGCCAGGTAACGGTTGACGGCGGAGAAGATGGCCACGCCCACGCTGAAGTTGGATGCCCAGAAGAGGGTCTGTCCCTCTTCGCTGCACATGCGGCGCACATCGTCGCCATGGTCCTTCATCCATCCCGTTGAACCGCTCACCACCTTCACGTGCTTGGCAAAGGCCTTGAGATAGTTGGCATAGGCCACATGGGGGGCGGTAAACTCGATGGCTACATCGGCAGAGGCGAAGGCCTCACTCTCAAATTCTTCCTGATTGTCAACATCGATGATGCTGACGATTTCATGGCCACGGCTGAGGGCTATCTGTTCGATCATCTTGCCCATCTTTCCATAGCCTATCAAAGCTATTTTCATGTCTACAATGTATTAATACGCTGCAAATTTACTGATATTTTTGATATTCCATTACATTTGTACCGATTTTTTTTCATTCTTTTACAACAAATAGATAATTGCTAACGATTCCGCCACTCTTCATCCGTTCATGCGGTGCGAAACTGAATACCGCAATCAGTTGGCAACTGAATACCGCAATCAGTTGGGAACTGAATACCGCAGTCAGTTAGGAACTGAATACCGCAGTCAGTTAGGAACTGAATACCGCAGTCAGTTAGGAACTGAATAGGGCAATCAGTTGGGAACTGAATACCGCGGTCAGTTAGGAATGAGCATTTAAACACGCCCTGAAAGGGCAACAGCACATAGCCCAGGGCAACGCCCTGGGTCTCTATGCCGAGGAAAAGGAAACGCCCTGAAAGGGCAAAAGCGTTTGTTACACCATCACATCGATTCTTATGCTTTTGCCCTTACAGGGCGCAATTCGACGCATGAATCTACCCAGGGCGTTACCCTGGGCTATGTGCTGTTGCCCTTTCAGGGCGTAAAAACGATACAGGGCTATCGGGGGGCTGAATACCGCAATCCGATAGGGGCTAAACGGGGCTATCGGGGAAACTGAATACCCTGTTGGTGACACGTTGTACACTTATATATATAGAAAATAATTAAAAATGGAAATTCACGAACTATATAGTTCCCGAATTTCCTTATGCGCGACTTTTCTATATATATAAGTGTACAACGTGTCACCAACAGGGTATTCTGTTTGGGAAAAAGGCCCATCAAGATGAACTCAACAGACCCATCAAGACGACCTTAACAGGCCTGTCAGAGCGGCCCAGACAGGCCTGTTTGGGGGACTCTGACAGACCTGTTGGCGCATGATGGCTCAAGACTGCTCAAGACGCAAGAGAAAATACGGCCAAAATTTGTGGGTTCAGACAAAATGATGTATTTTTGCACGAAAAACACGAATCATGGAACACAACAACCCAAAAGAAGAACAGATACTCATCAGAATAACAGGCAAGGACCGCCCGGGTCTCACTGCCTCAGTGATGGAAATACTGGCCCGCAAGGATGCCCGCATACTCGATATCGGACAGGCCGACATCCACTCGACGCTGTCGCTCGGCATCCTGATACGCATCAGCGACGAGGCCTCGGGACAGGTCATGAAGGAACTGCTGTTCAAGGCTACGGAGCTGGGTGTGAACATCGGCTTTGCACCCGTTACGGACGAGGAATACGAGAACTGGGTGGACCGACAAGGCAAGAACCGGTTTATCCTGACCCTCATAGGCCGCACGCTCTCCGCCCGGCAGATAGAGGCCGCCACGAAGGTGATAGCCAAGCAGGGACTGAACATCGACTCCATCCGCAGACTCACGGGACGCATGAGCATCATGCACCCCGAGCGCAACGTGAGGGCCTGCATCGAGTTCTCGCTCCGCGGCACCCCCACAGACCGGGCGGCCATGCAGGAAGAGCTGATGCGCATCTCGTCGGAGATGGAGATTGACTTCTCATTCCAGAAAGACGACATGTACCGACGCATGCGCCGACTCATCTGCTTCGACATGGACTCGACGCTGATCCAGGCCGAGTGCATCGACGAACTGGCCGAAAGGGCTGGCGTGGGGGCCGAGGTGAAGGCCATCACGGAAAGTGCCATGCGGGGCGAGATAGACTTCAAGGAGAGCTTCACACGACGCGTGGCACTGCTCAAGGGACTCGACGCGAGCGTGATGGAGGATATCGCCCAGCAACTGCCCATCACCGAAGGGGTGGACCGGCTGATGTCGGTGCTGAAACGCTGCGGCTACAAGATAGCCATCCTGAGCGGCGGATTCACCTATTTCGGCGAATACCTGCAACGCAAATACGGCATCGACTATGTCTATGCCAACGAACTGGAGATCGGTGACGACGGAAAACTCACGGGCCGCTATCTCGGCGAAATCGTAGACGGTCACCGCAAGGCCGAACTGCTGAAACTCATCGCCCAGGTGGAGAAGGTGAACCTGGCACAGACCATCGCCGTGGGTGATGGCGCCAACGACCTGCCGATGCTCGGCGAGGCCGGACTCGGCATCGCCTTCCACGCCAAACCGCGCGTGGTGGCCAACGCCAAACAGAGCATCAACACCATCGGACTGGACGGTGTGCTCTATTTCCTGGGCTTCAAGGACAGCTATCTCGGAGAGCAAGGAAGACTGTGACCGCACAGTCAACCGGCCGCCTCCTGCCGCTGCAGCAGCCCCAAAAAGCAATGACAACCAAGCTTATGAACTGTAACTAAAAACGGAAGAAAACAGAAGGAAAAACACGTCAATACGTCAAAAACTTGTCAATCCGTCAAAAAACACAGGACAATTAATAAACATTAACATAGTTGTTTGGTCAGTCTATCCTTTTCTCCCTATATTTGCGCACACTTCCCGAGAAACCCTAACGCATATATACAACCTATCAATAACATCATGAAACATCCATGGAAAGCTGTGGCACTCACAGCTATCATCAGTATGGGAGGAAATCCATGCTTCGGACAAGAAAACGAGAACTGGCAGGTGACCACCCTTCCTACTCCCAAGAACGTACTTTTAGAAGAGTTTACAGGCATCCATTGCGGCTACTGCCCACAGGGGCACGCCATCGCCCAAAGCATGAAGACGGCCAGCAAGCGGGTGTTTGCCATCGCCTATCACGCCGGCTACTATGCCAACCCGAACTCGGATGAACCCGACTTCCGCACGGAAGAGGGCGATGCCATCTGCTCCTTCTTTGAAGTGTCGGGATTTCCCAGCGGCATGGTGAACAGAGACAACCAAGGCGGAGAGGCCGCCGACTGTGTGCTCAGCCGAAGCCTGTGGGTGACACGCGCCAAGGAGATACTGAAAGAGCAGGAGGCACCCGTCAACCTGATGGTAAAAAGCGAGTATGACGGCCACAACCGGCAACTGAAGGTGCATGTGGAGGGCTACTGCCGCACAGCCGAGACCGACGGACTGATGCTCAGCGTGGCCTGGACCCAGGACGGACTGACCAGCTGGCAGAACGGCGGCAACATGGGACTGGACTACGTACACCATGACATGCTGCGCGACTATCTGACCCCCGTCTGGGGCGACAGTCTGACGGAGGCCCGGCAGGGACAGTTCTTCAGCCGCGACTACAGCGTGACACTGCCCGAGACCCTCAAGGAGACGGAGGTGAGAGGAGAGCAGATACACGTGCTGGCATTTGTCTCCTCGGGGAAGATGCAGGTGCAGCAAGTGGAAGGGGGACGACCCGAACTGAAGAACATGCAGCTGCCCGTGGCCGCCAGCATCAACGCCCCCACCCATGCCATCAGCGGCAACTACGGCTTCCAGTTCTTCGAGCTCGGACTGCAGAACCTCTGTGCCGACACCATCCGCCAGGCAACGTTTGACGTGACCGTGAACGGACAGACCCAAGAGGTGGACTGGAAGGGAACGGTGATGCCGATGGAGAACCAGGAGATACGCCTCGACTGCCCCTATACGCTGGCCGGACCGGAGGAGAAGAACAACTATGAGATACGGCTCAAGGAGGTGAACGGAACGGAGGTGGAAACCCAGGCGCTGAGCGGGACGTTCAGCCATCCCACAGCCGCCACACCCACCATCGTCGTGGGCATCAAGACCAATCTGGAAGCAGCAGACAACCGCTATCGCATCCGCAACGAACAGGGACAGACGGTGTGGGAGTTCGGACCCTATGAGGACGGCATCGTGACCGAGACGAGAGACACCCTGACACTGGAGGCCGACAAGGTGTACTGCATGGAGGTGACCGACCAGTGGGGCAACGGCATCTACAGTCCGAAAGGGACGCTGGTGATCAGGAGCATCGACAACAAACTGGTCAAGCAGGTGTATGACATCAGCGGCTGGGGACTGCGCACCTTCTTCATCACCAACAAGGTGGACACGGGCATCGACAGCATCCGCACAAACGACGGCAAGCCGGAAGACGGTGAATGGTTCGGACTGGACGGTCGGCGCATCAGCAAGCACCCAACCCGAGGGATCGCTATCCACAGAAAAACCGCAACAGAAAAGGCCCGGAAGATGCTCAGACCCTGAACGACCGCAACAACACACAATCATCAACCATCAACAGATACAAACATCAAAAAAACAATAAAAACATGAAACAGTTATTGACCGCTTTTTTCCTCCTCCTGAGCACAGGCTACTGCCATGCCCAATGGAGCAGCAACCCGGAAGAGAACAACCGCATCGGCAAGCCGGGAGAAGACTATTACGAACAAGAAGTGTATACGAACAAGGATGGCGTGAGCTATTGCGTCACCGTGTTCCCCAACGGACATGACGAGAACGGCAACAGTCTGCTGAGCTTCAACCTGCAAGTGGTGGACAAGGACGGGAAATGCCTGCTGCCCGAAGGCGGCAAGGAAATCTCGCGTGAACGGAACCGCAGCTACCTGGTGGTGGACTTCCTCGGACAGATAGACCGCGACGGCAACCTGCTCTATGCCATACATGACGGAAGGAATGCCGACCCGCAACAGATCGCGCTGGGCTATACGCTCTATAAGTTCGGCCCCGACGGGGAGATGCTTTGGGACAACCCCGTGGACGTGTGGAACGGACAAACCTTTGCCGGCAGTGCCTGCTATACGATGACCACCACCGACGACGGAGGCATCGTACTGGCCTTCACCTCCTTCCCCATGATTGAAAGTTCCAGCGAGCAGTCGAAGGTGAGAATTGAGAAGATTTCGGCCAAGGGCGAATCGCTCTGGCAGAAGACCATCGAGAAAGAGAAGGTGCCTTTCTCCTACCCCTTCGTGAAGGATGCCGGTGACAACCAGGTGATCCTGACCTTCTCACAGGGAAGCCAACAGTTTCTCATGGCACGGATGATAGACTTCGACGGATCGGAGGTGTGGGACAAGGATGCCGTCATCTATCAGGGCGGATTCGACCAGACACCGGTGTGGACCTATCTGCGCGTGAACCAGGCACCCGACGGCGGGGTGGCTGTGAGCTGGCGCGACGACCGCTCGTCGGAAGGAACCTTCTCCAACTATCTGTCGTACATCCAGAACGACGGCACACAGGGCTTCACCGATGCAGAAGGCGGACTGAAACTGAGCTACGACGATAACTACAGCCGCTGGGCACCGGAGATCTACGTGGACAAGAAGAACCGCTGCTTCTATGCCGCCTACCGACAGTTTGACCAGGGACAACAGAGCATACAGGGCATCTACATGCAAAAGGTCGGACTGGACGGCGAACTCATCTGGGGAGCCGACGGAATGCCCGTGGTGGACATGCAGAACGACGTGAGCCTGGGCTACGTAAACATCCAGGCTGCCGACGGCGACAACATCGTGGTGGGATGGCAACAACACGAGGAGGTGGTATACAACACCCAGTCGCTCATCCGCAAGTTCAACTCCGACGGCAACCCGCTCTGGCAACATCCCCTCCGCTTCACGACCACCAAGAGCGAGAAGTCGAACCTGCAACTCTCACCGCTCATTGACAACAACTACTGGATAGCCAGCTGGAAGGACGGCAGAGACCTGCCCGGACAGGTGCAGAAGAGCTGCCTCTACATGCAGCGCATCAACGTAGACGGAACGCTGGGAGACCCCTCTACGGGCATCAAGGACATCGTCCCGACAGACGACGATGCACCCTGCCTCTACTTCAACCTGCAGGGACAGCGCACCCACGCCAACGGCCACGGACTGCTGCTGAAGAAACAGGGCAAGTACGTGAAGAAAAGCATCCAATAAACCCTATTATACCAACACTCATCAAACAAAAAAGCTATGAAAAAAAAGTTTTTACTCATCATGGCAGGCATCAGCTGGCTCATCAGCGCAGGTGCACAGCCCATCCAGATGTATGATCTGGAAGTGAAACAAGGCAGTTACCAGGAACTCACGGGAGGAACCTCGCTGGGCAGCCTGGCCGGCGTGGATTATTCCAAGTATATCTTCGACGCCAACGGCAACCAGGTGACGGAAAGCGGCTATATCCAGGGATTGCCCATCGGTTTCGACTTCGTCTACAACAACCAGAAGATGAACCGCTTTGTCGTCTATGCAGCAGGCATCGTGAAACTCGGCAGGGACAGCGTGAACATTCCCAACCCCAACGCCAACAGCTACCTCATACTGAGCAACAAAGAGGAGGAGAATGCGTTCGGCTGTGTGCCGAACATGCCTTCCTACAGCGGTGACGAGAACGTAGCCGTCACCTACCATCTCACAGGCGAGGCCCCCAACAGAACGCTGACCGTGCAGTGGAAGAACCACAGGATGAACAGTTCCTACTGGGACGAACAATACGTCACCGTGGACATGCAGATCAAACTGAACGAGGGCAAGAACACCATCGAGTTCTGCTTCAAGAACTGGAATCCCAACGACGAGGGTATCAGCAAATGGGCCCACGCCGGACTGAAGGGTTCGGACAAGGACATTCTCAACCTCTCGGAGAACTGGGATGACCCCACCATCAGCAGCGACGCAACAGCCAACTTCCCCTACAACGTGGAGTCGTTCCCCGCAGACGGCCTGACCTATCGCTTCACCGCTCCCGCCGACTGCGAAACACCGAAGGCACAGCCCACAGGACTGACAGCCGACCCGAAGAGCACGAGCATCGAGGGCAGCTTCACCCCCTCGGCCTCGGCCGACCACTATCTCACCCTGCTTTCCACCGAGGCTGAACTGAACGAACTGCCCCAGGACGGCATCCTCTATGCCCGAGGCGACTCCATCGGCAAGGCCCTCGTGGTGGCGCTCGACACAGCCACCACCTTCACCACCGCCAAACTGGTGGAACTGGAGGGCTCGACACCCTATTATATCCACGTGTTCAGCGCCAACACCTTCTGCTCCTTCGGTCCGAAATACCTGACCGAGAACCCGCTGACTGCCGCTACCCGTACGCTCGCCGCCCTGCCCGACTCCTTCCAGGTGGAGAGCCAGGAACTGACAGAGGCCATCGTCAGTATCGGCGCCAATGCCAAGGGCAACCAGGTAGTCATCGGATGCACCAGGAAGGTGGCCTATAACGACTGGGACCAGATGATGGATTACGGCGTCTTTGCACAGCCCGGTGACAACCCGAAAGTGGGCGACGCCATCGACGCCGACGCCAAGGTGGTATACGTTGGCGAGGCCAAGGAGCATATCACCATCAGCGGACTCGACGAGAACACCATCTACTTCTTCCGCGCATGGAGCCTGGGAGAGGACGGAAAGGTGTCTTCAACCTATCTCGACGATGTCATCTCGACAGGCAGCCAGCTGCCCTTCCGCGTAGACCTGAGCCAGCATCCCGCCTACATGCCCCTGCTGGGATGGGGCACCCAGGGACAGTTCCAGACCTACCTGAACCAGGCCACCGACGAACGCTACATCTGGTGTCTGCCCGGTGAATCCGACGAGAACGGCAACATCACCGCCTGGCTCGAAACACCCGAGGTGAAGATGGGCAGCGGTCTGCACCACCTGCTCGCCCAGGTCAACTTCAACCGTCCGAAGGGATGGATGGGCAGAGACCCCTACAACGACTGGGGAGAGGGCGAGGAACTGCGCATCCAGTATACCACCAACGGAAGCGACTATCAGGACATCGAGGTCATCGACCGCAGCAACAATCCCCAACTGGCCGATGCCACCAGCTATGAAGCTATCAACGTGCCCTTCATGGCCGAGGAAAACAGTTTCGTGAAGTTCCGCTTCTACTGGAACTGCCGCACAGCCAACGTGTATCTGCAACTGAAAGACCTGCTGATTGAGGACACTGAAGAACTGGCTGCACCAACGAACATCACCGTCACTCCTGCAGACACCAGCGCCATCGTCAGCTGGGAAAGTGCCGCAGCAGGCCATATCGTGGCCTATAAGGCCGTTTCGGACACTAGATGGAGTACAACCAAGGTGGAAGGAAAAGAATGGACTGTGGACGGATTAACGCCCAATACCGCGTATGAACTGAAGCTGAAGAGTGCCGAGAACGACAGCCTGCACAGCCTGTGGTCGGAAACCAGGGTCTTCACCACCACCAACGAGGAGGTCTGCGAGACGCCGAGCGATCTGACCGTGACGGCTGTGAGCGCCACCGCCGCCACCCTGAGCTGGACCGCCGATGCCAGGAACCTGCGCTGGAACCTGCGCTACCGCAAGGGTTCGGACACCAGCTGGACGGAGGTGAAGGGACTTGAAGAGACCACCTGCACACTGACCGGACTGGAGCCTGATGCCTCTTACGTGTGGAGTGTGATGGCCGAATGTGCCGCCAACGAGAGCGAATGGGCCAAGCAGAAGAAGTTCAACACCGAGCTGGCCACCGCCATCAGCAAGGCCTCACTGGGCGAGATGGAAATCTTTGTGAAGGGTGGTATGCTGAATGTGGTGAACAGCGACAACGGCCACATCCAGAGCATCTGCATCTACAACGAAGCCGGACAACTGCTGAAGAAATGCCACGTGAACAGCGAAGAGAATGTGTTCATCCCCGTGAGCAACCACCAGGGCACGCTGCTCATCAAGATTGTGGGTGCCGACAGCGAGAAGGTAGTGAAACTCATGAACCCATAAATCCGGAAAGCGTGAGGGATGACGCTACATCCCTCACGCTTCATCCGAAACAGACGTGGAATACGCTCCCCAAATGAAATCCCCCTGACGGAAGGTCCGCCAGGGGGATTTCATTTGGATATGGGTGCTTAGATCAGTCGGCCAGCTTGGCCTTGATGAACTCACGGTTGAGACGGGCGATATTGGCAATCGACTCGTTCTTGGGGCACTCGGCCTCGCAGGCACGGGTGTTGGTACAGTTGCCGAAGCCGAGCTCTTCCATCTTCATCACCATGGCCTTGGCGCGCTTGGCAGCCTCGGGACGGCCCTGGGGAAGGAGTGCCAGCTGAGACACCTTGGAGCTCACGAAGAGCATGGCAGAACCGTTCTTGCAGGCAGCTACGCAGCAGCCGCAGCCGATGCAGGTGGCTGCATCCATGGCCTCGTCGGCATCCTGCTTGGGAATGAGAATGGCATTGGCATCCTGGGCCTGTCCGGTGCGAACGGTGGTGTAGCCACCAGCCTGGATAATCTTGTCGAAGGCAGAGCGGTCGACCATACAGTCCTTGATCACGGGGAAGGCAGCCGAACGCCAGGGCTCCACGGTGATCACGTCGCCATCCTTGAAGCGGCGCATGTAGAGCTGGCAGGTGGTGGCACCGGTAGCGGGTCCGTGGGGGTGACCGTTGATGTAGAGTGAGCACATACCGCAGATACCCTCGCGGCAGTCGTGGTCGAAGACGAAGGGTTCCTTGCCTTCTTCAATCAGTTCCTCGTTGAGGATGTCGAGCATCTCGAGGAAAGAGGTGTCATCGGGAATATCCTTCATCTCGCGGATATCGAAATGGCCTTCGTCCTGGGGGCCGTTCTGACGCCAATACTTCAATGTAAAGCTTATATTCTTAGCCATAATTATAATCTTTCTTTTGCTTTATATATTAATGAATCAACTCTGCTACAAGCACTTACGCATTAGTTCTTGTAGTTGCGGGTCTGAACCTTGATGGCCTCATACTCCAGCGGCTCCTTGATGAGTTCGGGGGCCTTCTCGTCGCTGCCCTGGTATTCCCAGCAGCCTACATAGAAGAAGTTGGCATCATCACGCTTGGCCTCGCCCTCTTCGGTCTGGTGCTCCTCACGGAAGTGTCCGCCGCAGCTCTCCTCACGGTGGAGTGCATCGTAGGCGATGAGCTCACCCATGATGATGAAGTCGCGCAGGTGGATGGCCTTGTCGAGCTCGATGTTGAGTCCTTCCTTAGTTCCGGGGATGAAGAGGTTGGTCTCGAACTCCTTGCGGAGCTTCTTGAGCAGCTGGAGACCTTCTTCGAGTCCCTTCTTGGTGCGGCCCATACCCACATGCTCCCACATGATGTGGCCCAGCTCCTTGTGGATAGAGTCAACGGAACGCTTACCCTTGATGTTCATGAGGCGGTCGGTCTCAGCGGCCACAGCCTTCTCTGCCTCGGCAAACTCGGGCAGGTCGGTGGAGAGGCGGGGCCAGATGGACTGGTCGGCCAGGTAGTTCTGGATGGTATAGGGGAGCACGAAGTAACCGTCGGCCAGACCCTGCATCAGAGCGGAGGCACCGAGACGGTTGGCACCGTGGTCGGAGAAGTTGCACTCACCGATGGCGAAGAGGCCGGGGATGGTGGTCTGCAGCTCATAGTCAACCCAGATACCGCCCATGGTGTAGTGGATGGCGGGGAAGATCATCATGGGCTTGTAGTACTTCACGCCGTTGATTTCCTTGGCGAAGTCGCCGGGGAACACGTCGGTAATCTCCTCGTACATCTCGAAGAGGTTGCCGTAGCGCTGCATGATCTGGTCGATGCCGAGGCGGTTGATAGACTCGGAGAAGTCGAGGAACACAGCCAGACCGGTGTTGTTCACGCCGAAGCCCTTGTCGCAACGCTCCTTGGCGGCACGCGAGGCCACGTCACGGGGAACGAGGTTACCGAAGGCGGGATAACGGCGCTCGAGATAGTAGTCGCGGTCTTCCTCGGGGATGTCATAACCCTGGATTTCGCCAGCCTGGAGCTTCTTGGCATCCTCCAGCTTCTTGGGCACCCAGATACGGCCGTCGTTACGCAGCGACTCAGACATCAGCGTAAGCTTCGACTGCTTGTCGCCGTGAACGGGGATACAGGTGGGGTGGATCTGCACGTAAGAGGGGTTGGCAAAGTAGGCACCCTTGCGGTAGCAAGCCATGGCAGCCGAGCAGTTGCAGCCCATGGCGTTGGTAGAGAGGAAATAGGTGTTGCCATAACCACCGGTGGCGATAACCACAGCGTTGGCGCTGAAGCGCTCGAGCTTGCCGGTGACGAGGTTCTTGGCGATGATACCGCGGGCACGTCCGTCGACAATCACCAGATCTTCCATCTCATAGCGGGTGTAGAGCTTCACCTTGCCGGCCTTCACCTGGCAGCTCAGCGAAGAGTAGGCACCGAGCAGGAGCTGCTGACCGGTCTGTCCCTTGGCATAGAAGGTACGGCTCACCTGGGCGCCACCGAACGAACGGTTGGCCAGCATACCGCCGTACTCGCGGGCGAAGGGAACACCCTGTGCCACGCACTGGTCGATGATATTGTTGGACACCTCAGCCAGACGGTAGACGTTGGCCTCGCGGGCACGGTAGTCACCACCCTTCACGGTGTCGTAGAAGAGGCGGTAAACGGAGTCGCCGTCGTTCTGATAGTTCTTGGCAGCATTGATACCACCCTGTGCGGCGATGGAGTGGGCGCGGCGGGGTGAGTCCTGGATGCAGAAGTTGAACACATTGAAACCCATCTCTCCGAGAGAGGCGGCAGCGGAAGCACCGGCCAAACCAGTACCTACGACAATCACGTCGAGCTTCAGTTTGTTCTTGGGGTTCACCAGGCGCTGGTGAGCCTTGTAGTTGGTCCATTTCTCAGCAACGGGACCTTCAGGTATTCTGGAATTTAATGTCTTAGCCATAATTGTCTTGAATTGAATGATGTGTTAATAGGTTAGATCAATAGCAGCAGGCGCCGCAGCAGAGGCTGGGAGCACATCCGAAAGCGAATGCGAGAACAACCACGAGGAAGAGGAGCATGAGCACGGTGGTGTAGGCGATGCCGATGGTCTTCCAACGGTTGAACCACACCTTGCCACTCCAGCCGAGGGTGTGCATGGCGCTCCAGAAGCCATGAGAGAGGTGGAACCAGATAGCGGCCAGCCAGATGATGTAGAGCACTACAAAGAGCGGATTGCTGAAGGTGTCCTGGATGTAGGCGAAGCCGTCAGCGGGATGGTGGGACACCATGATGCCGGTAAGCTCGGCAAACATCATGTTGTACCAGAAGTTCCACAAGTGAAGGAGCAGACCCAGGATGACGATGAGACCCAGCACGAGCATGTTCTGGGAAGCCCACTCCACCTTCGGGTTGCGGTCGGTCACTTCATAACGCTGGCTACCGCGGGCCTTGCGGTTCTGCATCGTGAGGATGAAGGCATAGACGATGTGGATGACCATCAACGCTGCCAGTCCGAGAGTTGCCACTACGGCGTACCAGTTGCCGCCAAGAAATTCACAAATCATGTTGTAAGCCTCGCCGGAGAATAGCGCTACCACGTTCATGCAACCATGGAAGGTCAGGAACAGTACCAGCGCGACGCCCGTTACAGACATCACAACTTTTCTACCAATGGATGAATTACATAACCACATAATTGATTGAAATTAAGTTATTGAATTGATATGAATAAAACAGACAAGGAAAGGGGTAACCCCAAGGGGAGCCACCGGCGGATGGTCTTTCATCAGCGTAATCTTCATTGATAATAGGTATCGTTGTTGAGTTCTATTAATGAGTTCTGTGCGCAAAATTACTATTTTTTAATGATAAATCAAAGTATTTTTTGGCAAAAATAAATTATTATGTGTAAATTTGCCGCTAAATTGCGAAAAGCAATGCCAAAACTCCGTTTTTGGATGGTGTGAAGGACGAATCATCAACAACCATCCGAACGAAGAGGATGACTATTTCGACCAAGAATTATGATGAACAATGACCAACAATATGACGTGCTGGTGATCGGCGGAGGACACGCCGGATGCGAGGCCGCCACGGCTGCCGCTAACATGGGCGCCAAGACCTGCCTCGTCACCATGGACATGAACAAGATTGCCCAGATGAGTTGCAACCCCGCCATCGGTGGGATTGCCAAAGGGCAAATCGTGAGAGAGATCGACGCCCTCGGCGGGGCGATGGCCCTGGTGACGGATGCCACCGCCATCCAGTTCCGCATGCTCAACCGCAGCAAAGGACCCGCCGTATGGAGCCCCCGCGCCCAATGCGACCGGGAGAAATTCATCTGGCAATGGAGAAAGGTGCTCGACCACACTCCCCTGCTCGACATCTGGCAAGATCAGGCCGACGAGCTGCTGGTGGACAACGGTGAGGTGACGGGGGTGAAAACCATCTGGGGCGCCACGCTCCACGCCAAGTGTGTGGTGGTGACGGCCGGCACCTTCCTCAACGGACTGATGCACATCGGACGGAGGATGGTGAAGGGAGGACGCATCGCCGAACCCGCCGTGGAGCATTTCACCGACAGCATCACCCGCCACGGCATCCGGGCACAGCGCATGAAGACGGGCACACCCGTGAGAATAGACAAACGAAGCGTGGATTTCTCACTGCTCGACATCCAGGAGGGGGAACAGGATTTCCACCAGTTCAGCTTCATGGGACAGCCACGCCCCCTGCAGCAGTTGCCCTGCTGGACCTGCAACACCAACGAGGAGGTACACGAGACGCTGAAATCGGGACTCGCCGACTCCCCACTCTACAACGGACAGATCCAAAGCATCGGCCCGCGCTACTGTCCCTCGATCGAGACCAAACTCGTGACCTTCCCTGACAAACCACAACATCCGCTCTTTCTCGAACCCGAAGGCGAAGAGACCAATGAGATGTATCTGAACGGCTTCTCCTCGTCGCTGCCCATGGACATCCAGCTACAGGCCCTACGGAAGATTCCGGCCCTGAGAAACGTGAAGGTATATAGGCCCGGCTATGCCATCGAATATGATTTCTTCGACCCGACCCAGCTGAAACACTCGTTGGAGTCGAAACTGGTGAGGGGGCTCTTCTTTGCCGGACAGGTGAACGGCACGACCGGCTACGAGGAGGCGGGAGGACAAGGTACCGTGGCTGGCATCAATGCCGCCCTCCATTGCAGCGGCAGCGAACCCTTCACCATGCACCGTGACGAGAGCTATATCGGCGTACTGATAGACGACCTGGTGACGAAGGGCGTGGACGAACCCTACCGCATGTTCACCTCACGGGCCGAATACCGCATACTGCTGCGACAGGACGATGCCGACGCCCGACTCACGGAGAAAGCCTACGCACTGGGACTGGCCAAGCGCGAACGCTACGACTGGTGGCTGAAAAAGAAGGAGGAGATAGAACGCCTGCAACACTACTGCGAGACGACCAAGGTGAAACCCTCCACCATCAACGCTGCCCTGGAACGGATGGGCACTACCCCGCTGCGCGAGGGCATGAAGATAGCCGACCTCATCAGCCGACCGCAGCTCACGTTTGGGATACTCGCCGACTGTCTGCCCGAACTGAAGGAACAGATGGAACGAATCAGCGAGCGGAGAGAGGAGATCGTGGAGGCCACGGAAATCCGCATCAAATACCAGGGATATATCGAGCGCGAGAAAATGGTGGCGGAGAAGATGCACCGTCTAGAAAACATCAAAATCAAAGGACGCTTCGACTACAGCCAACTGCAACAGCTCTCGACCGAGGCCAGACAGAAACTCGAACATATCCAACCCGAGACACTCGCCCAGGCCAGCCGCATCCCCGGTGTCTCACCCAGCGACATCAATGTACTGCTGGTGCTGCTGGGAAGATAAATCCTCCACAGATCCATCGCAGCCAACACCCTTTTTCTCCATGCCTTGGCATCCTCTCTAAATCACAACATATAAAAATAACATATAAAACATAACATATAAAACAATGAACAACGAGACACTTTTGAAAAATCTGAGATGCATTCCCGACTTCCCCGTGAAAGGCATCAACTTCAGAGACGTGACGACACTCTTCAAAAACAACGAATGTCTGAACATCATGCTCGAAGAACTCTATGAAATCTACAAAGACAAAGGCATCACGAAAATCGTGGGAATCGAAAGCCGCGGTTTTGTGATGGCGTCGGCCTTGGCACTGAAACTGGGTGCGGGCATCGTACTCTGCCGCAAACCAGGCAAACTGCCCGCCGCCACGGTACAAGAAAGCTACGCCAAGGAATATGGCACCGATACCATCGAGATTCACCAGGATGCCATCACCTCCGACGATGTAGTACTGCTGCACGATGATCTGCTGGCCACAGGAGGAACGATGAAAGCAGCCTACAATCTCGTGAAGAAATTCAACCCCAAAAACATCTACGTCAACTTTATCATCGAGATAACGGACGAGGGGTTGCACGGAAGAGACATCTTCGACAAAGAAACCGAAATCACCACACTCATCAAGGTATAAGAGCGCTATACGGAATCCCTGTTCGACACCCTCATCGGACAGGGATTCCGCCTTTTATCAGCATCCCTGTTTCACGCAACAAGTCTCATGTTTCACGTGAAACTCCCATCTTTCAAAATTCTCTGAATGTGTAAGTTAAGGATATGCATTCAACTAAAGTAACACTTGAGGCAATACGCAAGAAACAGACAGAAGATTATGAACAAAGAAGAGAACGAAAAACGATTGGAACGATTGAAGGGCATCGTGAGAAGCATGCCCGACAAACCGGGAAGCTATCAGTTTTATGATGCCGACGGTGTCATCATCTATGTGGGGAAAGCAAAGAACCTGAAGGCGCGCGTTTCCTCCTATTTCCACACCGAAGTGGACCGGTTCAAGACCAAGGTATTGGTGAGCAAAATCGAAGGAATCACGTATACCGTGGTGAACAGCGAAGAGGATGCCCTGCTGCTCGAAAACAGTCTGATCAAGAAATACAATCCGAAGTATAACGTACTGCTGAAAGACGGCAAAACCTATCCGAGTATCTGCATCACCAACGAGATGTTTCCGCGCATTTTCAAGACCAGAATCATCAACAAGAAGTGGGGTAGTTACTATGGCCCCTACTCGCATTTGGGCTCGATGTATGCGGTTTTGGAGCTCATCAAAAAGCTGTATCATCCCCGTACCTGCAAGATGCCCATCACCAAGGATGGAATCGAAAAAAAGCGATACAACGTGTGCCTGGACTACCATATAAAGAACTGCGGCGGACCCTGCATCGGCAAACAAACGATGGAGGAATACCAGAAAAACATCGCCCAGGCACGCGAGATTCTGAAGGGAAAAACGCGCAAAGTGCTAAAGAGTCTGCGGGAAGAAATGGAGGCTTTGGCGGCACAACTGGAGTTTGAAAAGGCAGAGGAAGTGAAGCGCAAATACCTGCTCATCGACTCCTTCTGCGCCAAGAGTGAAGTGGTGAGCCATACCATCGACAACATCGATGTTTTCTCCATCACGAGCGACGAGAAGAAGGCCTACATCAACTATATCCACGTGACGGAGGGCAACATCAACCAGTCGTTCACCTTTGAATACCACAAGAAACTTGACGAGACCGACGAGGAGCTACTGGCATTAGGAATCGTGGAGATGCGGGAGCGATTCAAGAGCGATTCTAAGGAGATTATCCTGCCCTTCAGCATCGATATTCCATTGGAGGGAATCGTGGTGACCATCCCCCAAAGGGGTGACAAAAAGACACTGCTCGACCTCTCTGTCATGAACGGAAAACAGTATAAATTCGACCGCCTAAAACAGGCGGAAAAACTGAATCCCGAGCAGAAACAGACGCGTCTGATGAAGGAATTGCAGGAGAAATTGGGGCTTCCCCGACTGCCTTACCACATCGAATGTTTCGACAACTCGAACATCTCGGGCAGCGATGCCGTGGCGGGATGCGTGGTGTTCCAGGGTCTGAAACCGGCGCGGAAAGAGTACCGGAAATACCATATCAAAACGGTGGTGGGACCCGATGATTATGCCTCGATGCAGGAGGTGGTGAGGCGGCGTTACAGCAGGATGATTGAAGAGCAGACTCCCCTGCCCGACCTCATCATCACCGATGGCGGACAGGGCCAGATGAGTGTGGTGAGACAAGTTGTGGAGGGCGAACTGAACCTTCGGATTCCCATCGCAGGACTGGCCAAAAACGAGCGTCACCGCACCAACGAACTGCTCTACGGGAACCCACCGCAGACCATCGCGATGAAGACCGACAGCGAGCTGTTCCGCGTACTCACACAGATCCAGGACGAGGTGCATCGCTATGCCATCAGCTTCCATCGCAACCTGCGTTCGAAGAACCAGTTGAAGAGCGAACTCGACGAAATCAAAGGCATCGGACCGAAGTCGAAAGCAGCACTTTTGGAGCAGTTGAAGAGCGTGAAACAGATTCAGGCAGCATCCAAAGAGCAGCTTATCGACATCCTCGGTGAAGCCAAAGGAACGGTTGTCTACACCCATTTCCATCCCTGATTTCCCAGATTGGAGCCCCATCCAAAAGAAAGAGTGGAGACAGAA
This sequence comes from Bacteroidaceae bacterium, assembly GCA_016302965.1. Taxonomy (GTDB): domain Bacteria; phylum Bacteroidota; class Bacteroidia; order Bacteroidales; family Bacteroidaceae; genus Prevotella. The sequence goes on along the minus strand of JAEDMP010000015.1, from coordinate 8,920 downwards.
GAAAAAAGTGTGCAGAGCACCGAAAATGGTGGGAAAAAGATTTTGATGAACCGGGGAAAGTTCGTATCTTTGCAGTATGAGAATCGTAATACAAAGGGTGACCGAAGCCAGCGTCACCATAGAAGGAACCGTGAAATCAGCCATCGGCAAGGGCTATCTGATTCTCCTCGGCGTGTGCGAGGAAGACAACGAAGAGGACGTGGACTGGCTCGTGAAAAAGGTGGCCGGACTGCGCGTCTTTGACGACGAAAACGGAGTGATGAACCGCAGCATCATCGACATCGGAGGAGAGGCATTGGTGGTGAGCCAGTTTACGCTCTATGCCAGCTACAAGAAGGGCAACCGCCCCTCGTGGCTCAGGGCTGCCCGGCACGAGATTTCCATCCCCCTCTACGAGAGTTTCTGCCAGAAGTTGAGCAGCGCCATCGGTCGGGAAGTGGGCACTGGAGAGTTCGGTGCCGACATGAAGGTTTCACTCCTCAATGACGGTCCCGTGACCATCTGTATGGATAGCCGGAACAAGGAATAAAAAGGCTGCTGTCATCACCAAAAAAGTGAAAAAAAATGGAAGAGAAGAACAAGGAAATCACCATCCGGGAAGCCCAGCGGATGGTGGACGAATGGATCAGTACCTACGGTGTGAGGTACTTCTCGGAACTCACCAACATGGCCATTCTGACCGAAGAAGTGGGCGAGATGGCCCGTGTCATGGCGCGACAATATGGCGACCAGAGTTTCAAGAAAGGAGAGAAAAGCAAGCTCGGCGACGAGATGGCCGACGTGCTCTGGGTACTCCTCTGCATCGCCAACCAAACGGGCATCGACCTGACTGCAGAACTGGCCAAAAACATAGAGAAGAAGACCCGTCGCGACAAGGAGAGACATCTGAACAACCCCAAACTGAATGGGGCTCCTGCCAGCGAAAACGAAAAGCCGGAACCGCATGGAGCGCATTCAAAGCCATCAAAATAATAACATCAAACTTATCAAACGAATCATTATGGAAATCATCAAAACAATGGAAGGCAAGCAAGAGCGGCCTTTGAGCAAATATGAGCAGGCGCTGAGCAAATACGCTCTGAACATCAGCGACGAGGAAGTGAGAAATGCTGTGAGAAAGCTGATTGCCGAAAAGGTGCACGAGAACGACACCCCCGAGGTGAAAACCTTCCTGATGGGCAGTGTGGAACTGACCACACTGAAGACCACCGACTCGGAAGAAAGCGTACTCGCCTTTACCGAACGCGTAAACCAGTTTGACGAGGCCTACCCTCAACTGCCCCACGTGGCCACCATCTGTGTCTACCCTTGTTTTGCCAAGACCGTGAGCGAGACTCTGGAGGTGGAAGGTGTGGAAGTGGCTTGTGTATCAGGCAGTTTCCCCTCGTCCCAAGCCTTGATTGAGGTGAAGGTGGCAGAGACCGCACTGGCCATCAAAGACGGCGCTACAGAGATAGATATCGTGATGCCTGTAGGCAAATTCCTGAGTGGCGATTACGAGGGTGTGGCAGACGAGATCGGAGAACTGAAAGAGGTGTGCGGCGACGTGAAGATGAAGGTGATTCTGGAAACAGGTTGCCTGAAGACGGCTGCCAATATCAAGAAAGCGAGTCTGCTGGCCATGTATGCCGGTGCCGATTACATCAAGACGAGCACGGGCAAACTGGAACCTGCCGCAACGCCGGAGGCAGCCTACGTGATGTGTCAGGCCATCAAGGAGTACTACGAGGAAACTGGCATTCAGATTGGTTTTAAACCCGCTGGTGGCCTTAACTCGGTGATGGACGCGCTCATCTACTATACCATCGTGAAAGAGGTTCTGGGTGAAAAATGGCTCACCAACCAGTGGCTCCGTTTGGGCACCAGCCGACTGGCCAATCTGCTGCTGAGCGAGGTGACTGGCGAAGAAACGAAATTCTTCTGAAAAAACTACTTTTTCCGGTCGATGACATAGTCGAGATAGGCCTGAAGCGCAAGCTGTATGGAGGGGTTTGGAACATATTTATGAATAAAGTCAAGTGACTCATTCTTAAATTGTTCCATCACTCTCTCAGCATAGGCAATACCTCCGTTTTGCTTGGTATATTCCACGAGGAAGGCAATCTCTTCGGGCGAGATTTCATGCCGTTTTACCTTATGGGCGAGGTCGAGAATATGCGGATCTGACGACTGGTTGACGGCATAGATAACAGGCAGGGTGAGCTTGCCTTCAGCCATGTCATTACCCGTGGGTTTTCCTATCTCCCGCGACTCATAATAATCGAAAATATCATCGCGTATCTGGAAGATGATACCCAGTTTCTGTCCGAACAAACGGGCAGCCTCAATGGCCTCTTCGGATGCTCCGGCTGACAGGGCTCCGATGGCACAACACGACTCGAAAAGTGCCGCCGTCTTCTGCTTGATTACCTCATAATAAACCGCTTCGGAAATGGTCTTACTGCCGATGTTCGAGAGTTGCAGCATCTCACCGCTGGCCAGGGTTCTGCCCAGTTCGGAGAGTTCGGAGACAATGGTGATATTCTGCGTCTGGGCCACGCGCAAGAGGGCGGTCGAGAGCAGATAGTCGCCCACGAGCACAGCCACCTGGTTGCTGTACGAGGCGTTGACAGAAGCTTGTCCGCGTCGCTCCTCACTCTCATCCACCACATCATCATGCACCAGGCTGGCCGTATGCAAGAGTTCGAGACCGACGGCCGCATACTGCGTCACATCAGTGACCCTTCCGAAATTCTTGGCCATAAGCAGAATAAGGATGGGACGCATACGTTTTCCCTGCCTCTTCGCGATATGTGCAAGCACCTGCGAGAGGAGTCCGTCGGAGTGTGTCAGCGACTGGTTGAAGAGAGCGATAAAACGCTCCAAATCGCCCTGAATAGGCTGTTGGATGATAGTTAAATAGTCCATTTCTCGAAATTTGATACAAAATTACAGAAAATATCGGGATAATCTGAATTTTTTTAGTAATTTTACAGAGAAAATAAAAATAAAGATGGATAAACTGTTTCTGATAGACGCTTACGCGCTCATTTATAGGTCTTATTATGCCTTTATCAAGAATCCCCGCATCAATTCGAAGGGACAAAACACATCGGCAATCATCGGCTTCCTGAACACCCTCCACGAGGTGCTCACGAAGGAAAACCCCACCCATCTCGGCGTGGCGTTCGACCCCGATGGCCCCACGTTCAGGCATGAAGCCTACGAGGCCTACAAGGCCCAGCGCGAGGCCTGTCCCGAGGACATCAAGGCATCTGTTCCCATCATCAAACGCTTGCTCCACGCCTATCATATCCCCATCCTCGAGGTGTCGGGATATGAGGCCGACGATGTCATCGGCACATTGGCCACCCAGGCGGGCAAAGCCGGCATCGACACCTATATGCTCACCCCCGACAAGGACTATGCCCAGCTGGTGGGCGACCATGTGCGGATGTTCCGTCCGCGCTATGGCGACAACGGCTACGAGACCTTGGGCGTGCAGGAGATTCTCGAGAAATATCAGATAGAAAACACAAGTCAGGTGATTGACCTCCTCGGACTGATGGGCGACACTGCCGACAACATCCCCGGTTGTCCTGGCGTGGGCGAGAAGACGGCCGTGAAACTCATCAGCCAGTTTGGTTCCATCGAGCAACTATTAGAACGGAGCGGCGAACTGAAGGGCGCGATGAAGACCAAGGTGGAGACGAACAAGGAGCAGATCCGCTTCTCCAAATTCCTCGCCACCATCAAAACCGATGTGCCCATCGAGCTGAATCTCGACGAACTGAAGGTGAAGGAAGCCGACGAGACGGAACTGCGGAAAATCTTCGACGAACTGGAGTTCAAGACCATGGCGAACCGCTATCTTAAAAAAACAGAAAATATCACAAAAACAGCCAATGTGCAGTTGGATCTGTTTGGTGGAAATACGGCAGAAAATGCGGGCGACGGGCAAGAAAATTCATTTTTCTCCAATTTTGACACGCTAAAAACGATAGAACACAATTACCAACTCGTTGATACTGAGGAATCGATAGAAAAACTGAAAGCATATTTATTGACATTTGGTTCCGTCAGTTTAGATACAGAGACCACGGGAACCGACCCGATGGCCGCCGAACTGGTGGGTTTGAGCTTTGCAGTGAAGGAAAGAGAAGCCTTTTACGTGCCCATCCCCGCCAATTACGAAGAAGCCGTAAATATTGTTAACAGTTTTAAATCCATCTACGAAAATCCTTCAATCCTGAAAATCGGACAGAACATCAAGTACGACATGGAGATACTCGCACACTATGGCATCCGTGTGCAGGCTCCGATGTTCGACACGATGATAGCCCACTACCTCATCCAACCCGAACTGAGACACAACATGGACTATCTCGCCGAGATCTATCTGAAATACCAGACCATCCACATCGAGGAACTAATCGGCGAGAAGGGACGCAAGCAGAAAAACATGCGCGACCTCCCACCCTCTGCCGTCTATGAATATGCGGCTGAGGATGCCGACATCACACTGCAACTGAAAAACAAACTCGAACCCGAACTGAAGGACAAGGGACTCGAAAAACTCTTCTATGAGATTGAGATGCCCTTGGTGCCCGTATTAGCCAAGATGGAACTCGCGGGCGTAAGACTCGACACGGCGTCGCTTCAGGAGACCTCGGAGATACTCACGCAACGGCTCGGAGAAATCGAGTCACGCATCTATGAACTGGCAGGCGACCGATTCAACATCTCCTCGCCCAAACAGGTGGGCGACATCCTCTTCGGCAAACTGAAGATTCTGGAGAAAGCCAAGAAGACCAAATCGGGACAATACGTGACGAACGAGGAGGTGTTGCAGACACTGGCCGGGAAACACGAGATAGTGGCTAAGATACTGGATTACAGAGGCGTAAAGAAACTGCTGAGCACCTATGTCGATGCCCTGCCCAAACTCATCAACCCCAAGACCGGGCGCATCCACACCTCATTCAACCAGGCCGTGACAGCCACGGGACGACTCTCGAGCAGCGACCCCAACCTGCAGAACATCCCTATCAGAGGCGAAGACGGAAAGGAAATCAGAAAGGCATTTGTGCCCGATGACGGCTGCCTCTTCTTCTCTGCCGACTACAGCCAGATAGAACTGCGGGTGATGGCCCATCTGAGTGGCGACGAACGCATGATCGAAGCCTTCATCCAAGGTCACGACATCCACGCCGCCACCGCCGCCCGCATCTACCAAAAAGACATCAGCGAAGTGGACCGCGACGAGCGAACCAAAGCCAAGCGCGCCAACTTCGGCATCATCTACGGCATCACCGTCTTCGGACTGGCCGACCGTCTGAACATCAGCCGCGAGGAATCCAAGATGCTGATAGACGGCTACTTCGACACCTTCCCCAAGGTGCGGGACTATATGGAACAATCGAAGGCAGCAGCACGCGAGAAAGGCTATGTGGAGACCCTCTTCGGCCGTCGCCGCTACCTGCCCGACATCAACTCGCAGAACGCCACCGTGCGCGGCTTTGCCGAGCGCAACGCCGTGAATGCCCCCATTCAGGGAACAGCGGCCGACATCATCAAACTGGCCATGGTGCGCATCGACAAACGTTTCGAAGAGGAACAGATTCGGTCGAAGATGCTCATCCAGGTACACGACGAACTCAACTTCAGCGTGCTGCCCGAAGAGAAAGAGCGGGTGGAACGCATCGTGCTTGAAGAGATGGAGAACGCCTACCGTATGAGCGTGCCCCTGGTGGCCGACAGCGGATGGGGACAGAACTGGCTCGAAGCCCATTAAGCAAACCCTTCAACCATGTATAAGGAACAGAAAACCAAGCTCTTGGAATTTATCCGCTTTGGCATCGTGGGCACCCTCGCCGTGGGTGTCCACTACGGCCTCTTCTACGTGCTCCTGCCCTATATGGAGAAGAACCTCGCCTTCAGCATCGGCTATGCCATCAGCTTTTTGGGCAATTTCTTCCTCTCCTCCTACTTCACCTTCCGCGTGAAACCCAGTTGGCCGAGGTTCTTGAAGTTCGGCACAAGCCACGGCATCAACTACGTGCTGAACATCGTGCTCTTCAACCTCTTCTGCTGGTTGGGCATTCCCGTGAAATGGGCTCCCCTACCCGTCTATGCTGTTGCTGTTCCGCTGAACTTCCTCTTAGTGAGATTCGCGCTGACGAAAAAACTCAAGCGGGGGAGAAAAGAACCATCGGGGATAAAATTGTGACACGTGAAACATGCTATCCACTTCGAAAAGAAAGCGTGTTTAGATTTTTTTCGCCTATAAATTTGGTCATCTATCTGAGTTATCGTAACTTTGCAGACTGAATTACATAACAACATACGAAAATGGCATTAAAATGTGGAATTGTCGGATTGCCCAACGTGGGTAAATCCACCCTCTTCAACTGTCTGTCGAGTGCCAAGGCACAGGCAGCCAACTTCCCCTTCTGTACGATTGAACCCAACGTGGGCGTGATCACCGTTCCCGACGAGCGACTCACCAAACTGGCCGAGCTGGTGCATCCCGGACGCATCGTTCCCGCCACCTGCGAGATAGTAGACATCGCCGGACTCGTGAAAGGTGCGAGCAAGGGCGAGGGTCTCGGCAACAAGTTCCTCGGCAACATCCGTGAGACGGATGCCATCATCCACGTGCTGCGCTGCTTCGAGGATGAGAACATCACCCATGTGGATGGGTCCATCGACCCCGTGCGCGACAAGGAAATCATAGATACCGAACTGCAGCTCAAGGACTTGGAGACCATCGAGTCGCGCTTGGGCAAGCAGCAGAAAGCCGCTGCCGCCGGCAACAAGGAAGCCAAGATTGAGACGGCCGTGCTCGAGGCCTACAAGGCCGTGCTGGAACAAGGCAAGAATGCACGCACCGTGACCTTCGAGAGCAAGGACGAACAGGATGCCGCGCGCAACCTCTTCCTGCTCACCGCCAAGCCGGTGCTCTATGTATGCAACGTCGACGAGGCGAGCGCCAAGGAAGGCAATGAGTTTACCAAGCGCATCGAGGCACTGGCTGCCGAGGAGGGCGCCGAGTCGATGGTGATTGCCGCCAAGACCGAAGAAGACATAGCCGAACTGGAGTCGTATGAAGACAAGCAACTCTTCCTGAGCGAGCTGGGACTGGAGGAAAGCGGTGTGAACCGACTCATCAAGAAGGCCTACAGCCTGCTCAACCTCGAGACCTTTATCACCGCCGGAGAGATGGAGGTGAAGGCATGGACCTATCACAAGGGCTGGAAGGCTCCGCAGTGTGCCGGTGTCATCCACACCGACTTCGAGAAGGGTTTCATCCGTGCCGAGGTCATCAAGTATGAGGATTATATCCAGTATGGTTCCGAGGCCGCCGTGCGCGATGCCGGCAAGATGGGTATCGAGGGCAAGGACTATGTGGTACAGGATGGCGACATCATGCACTTCCGCTTCAACGTATAACGCCACTGCACCATGACCCATCCCCTACTCTACATCTATTGGGACCCGAGCATCACGCTGTTCGGCACGCTGCGCTGGTATTCGGTCTGCTGGCTCGTCGGACTGCTGCTGGCCTATCTGATAGTGAGACAATTATACAAACAGCAGAAGATCAAGGACGAACTGTTCGACCCCCTCTTCTTCTACTGTTTTGTGGGTATCCTGGCGGGTGCCCGTCTGGGGCATTGCCTCTTCTACCAGCCCGACTACTACCTCAGTTCGTTCAGCCATATCGTGGAGATGATCCTGCCCATCCATTTCATGGCCGACGGCGGATGGAAGTTCACAGGCTATGAGGGTCTGGCCAGCCATGGCGGCACCATCGGATTGATGATTGCGCTGTGGCTGTATGTGCGCAAGACAAAGATCAGCCTGTTGACGGTGCTCGACAATGTGGCCATCGCCACGCCCGCCACGGCCTGTTTCATCCGTCTGGGCAACCTCATGAACTCCGAGATTATCGGCAAGGTGACGGATGTGCCCTGGGCCTTTATCTTCTCCCGTGTCGACTCAGCGCCACGCCATCCCGGCCAGCTCTACGAGGCCTTGGCCTATGCCCTGTTCTTCGTCATCGGCAGGTGGCTCTACAAGCGTTGGCCCGGCAAGGTGGGCACCGGTTTCTTCTTCGGTTTCTGCCTCACGAGCATCTTCACCGCCCGCTTCTTCATCGAGTATACAAAGGAGATACAAGAGGCGTTCGAGGCCACCCTGCCCTTGGATATGGGGCAGCTGCTGAGCATTCCCTTCATCCTGCTCGGTGCCTATTTTATGCTGAGAAAGAAAGTTCAATAATCAGATTATCAGACAGATAATATATATCAGGCGGATGCTCCCAAGATAGGAGCATCCGCCTGTTTCCGTTTATCTGCCCTGAAGGATTTTCTTGATGCCGTTCAGTTTGTTGAGGGCTTCGATGGGCGTGAGGTTGTTGATGTCGAGACCGATAATCTCGTCTCTGATCTGGCAGAGCACAGGGTCGTCCAACTGGAAGAACGAGAGCTGCATCCCTTCTGACTTGCGGCCTGCGGAGGCCGGTTTCGGCAACGACGAGCTTCTCTGCCGGCCGTCTGACCCGCCCGATGAAGTAGCATCCTGTCCCACCTGCGCATTGTCCGATTCGAGTTGTTTCAGAATCTCCGAGGCACGCTTCACGATACTCTTCGGCATACCCGCAATCTCCGCCACATGAATACCGAAGGAGTGCTCCGAACCGCCCTCCTTCAGTTTGCGCAGGAAGATGATTTTTCCGTCCACCTCCTTCACACTCACGTTGAAGTTACGGATGCGCTGGAAGCGCTTCTCCATCTCGTTCAGCTCATGATAATGGGTGGCGAAGAGTGTCCGGGCCTGGGCCTTGCTGTGCTCGTGCAGATACTCCACAATGGCCCAGGCGATGGAGATGCCGTCGTAGGTGCTGGTGCCCCGTCCCAGTTCGTCGAAGAGCACGAGG
>JAEDMP010000075.1 GCA_016302965.1 Bacteroidaceae bacterium | reverse complement strand
GCTATTTCCTTCTGCTGGTTCTCATAGGCTCTCAGTTGCTGTTCGCGACGCTCCTCGCGCAGTTTCACATACTCGTCATACTTCACCCGATAGTCAATCACCCGACCACAGGATATCTCCAGCGTTCGGTTGCACACATTATTGATGAAGGCGCGGTCATGGCTCACCAGTATCACGGCCTTGGCCGACTGGGCAAGGAAACGCTCCAGCCACTGGATGCTGTCGATGTCGAGGTGGTTGGTGGGCTCGTCGAGCAACAGCACATCGGGTTTGGTGAGCAACAGTTTGGCCAGTTCGATACGCATACGCCAGCCACCGCTGAACTCGGCAGTGGGACGGTCGAGGTCTTCACGCGAGAAACCCAGACCGCAGAGCGTACGCTCCATTTCGGCCTCATAGTTGTCGGCTCCCATCATCATATATCGGTCATGTTCGGCACTGAAACTGTGCACCAGTTCGAGATACTCGTCACTCTCATAGTCGGTACGGGACTCGAGCTCGTGCTGCAGCCGCTCCACCTTCTCTTTGAGTCTGACAATGGAGACAAACGCTTTGCGAGCCTCTTCGCGCACCGTCGTATCGTCTTGTATCTTCATCACCTGAGGCAGATAAGCCACCTCAGAGTCACCGCTGACAGAAACCGTTCCCTCGGTAGGTGGCTGCTGCCCGCAGAGGATTTTGAGCATCGTTGATTTGCCGGCTCCATTCTTGCCAACCAGGGCAATGCGGTCATGGTCATTGACCACGAAGGAGACATCGGTGAACAGAGGTTTCGCTCCGAACTCAATCTTCAAACCTTCTACTGATAACATATTCTTTTTTTCTTGTCTGTTTCTATTCTATTGTTGTTTGTTTCTTGCTAAACCAGCCTGCAATCCGTGCGAGTATCGACACACGACCAGATGGCGGCTGGAACAGTTCCTCCCATTGGCCACAGATATCGGCCAAGGTGTAACGCTGCGATTCCTGGATGGCTCTGTCCGACCGTTGCTTCCAGTCGGTGCGACGGGCAGCCGTTGAGAGGGCTCGCGCCAAATCGTTGGCATCTCCGCAACGGAAGAAGTCGCAGAGTTCCTTGCTTTCCATCAGTTCGCGAGCCACGGGGATATCCGATGCCACCACAGGCAACCCATGGGCCATGGCTTCGAAGAGCACCAATGGCAGCCCCTCCCATCGTGAACTGAGCACATAGTAGGAACCCGAAGCATAGACCTCCTGTACCCTGTTGGTGAAGGGGGCTATGGTGACGCGTTTCTCCAAATGATGACAGCGGATGAAGTCGCGGTAGGCCGCCTCTTCGCTTCCCTCTCCCACGAGGAGCAGTTGCCATTCCGGATGCTTGGGTGCAAACTGTTCAAATGCTTGAAGCAGGAGGTCGAACCCTTTGTGACGAGGCGAGAAACGTCCCAATGCCACAAACCGGTGATGATCCAGCGAGGCGCATCCCCGAGGCGTCAAGGTGAGCGGATTATAGATGACCTGACAGGCGAGCCCCATCTGCGACTCAAACAGACGGGCGTCAGCATGAGTGAGTACCACAAGATGGTCCAAAGCACGCATCCTCCACCGGAAGAAGCGGAAGAGGTCGGGCAGATAGGGATGGTCCATGGTGAAGAGAGCCGAGAAGGAATTGTGCATCCATCCGATGACCACCGGCACCTTCAGCCGCCGTCTGACCGATGCCAGATGGAGCGAGAAGAAAGCATGGACACCCACCACCACATCGTAGCCACCCCTGTTGATGGCCTCGACAAGACTTCGCTTGTAGGAGGGACGAAAGAAGCTGCGGCTGTAAAAGTGCGACGCAAAAGGAAGATACATCATCCCCCGCTTGTAGCACAGGCTGACAGCCTTGCAGCGCAAATACTCCCAGCCATGGCGGTCGGGATAAGTAATGGACTCAAAGCGCACATCGGTGGCATCATAATCATAGCGGTCTTCGGCATCCCACAGTTCTGTGGTCAGGATGGTCACCTCATGGCGCAGCGACAGATGCTGGGCTACTTGGGCAAGCACCCGCTGGACTCCTCCCACCCCAAATACCGTGTCAGCATAAAAGAGTATCTTCATCGTCAATTCATCACTTCAAACAGCAGCGTCATCATCAAATTGATATCACCCTCCTGCAGGTATCGTTTCAGGAAATCACCGTAATCGTTGTGAACCATGCGGTTCAGCATACCGGACAGCTCCGTAACGGTCCTTTCCTCCTTGCCACTGAGCACACAGCGACTCATCAGGTCGTATGCGGTCTTTCTATCACCGTTACACCAGTAGGCAAATGCCATCCTGAACCATTTGTTGCAGGATGCCCACGGCAATGGATGGTCGCCAGCGGGCAGGTATCGGGCATAGATAGCGACAGCCTCGTCGAACTTGCCGGCACTGGCCAGAATCCAGGCCATATCCAACTTGATTTCTTCGCGGTCGGGATAGAGATAGTCCATCTTGTAGACCAGTTGTTCCATCCCTTTCAGCTCGTTGGCTCCAACCATGCAATGTACATAAGCCAACTCATATTTGGGCTCGTCAGGACAAAGCTCCATCAGTGTTTTATAATGGGCAGCGGCCTCTTTGAGACAACAGCTTTTCCGTTCGATGCGGGCCAAGAGTGACAGTACCTTGATGGAATCAGGCTTCACCAGGAGCGCGTTCGTTGCATATTCCCTGGCCTCCAGGAGTAGTCCGTCTTTAGTTTCTCTGCTTTTCCCTTCGGCCTGTTTCATGAACATATAGCCCATGAGATACTCCCAGCTGAAATTCTTCAAATGAGATTCATAGAACGAATTTTCCACCTCATCACCACTCTCCTCTTCGTAGGTACGAACCGCATGACTCCCATGGTCCAACATGTTGATACCCATTCCATAATACTTGCGCTTACACAGCAGCAAAGCGGCATCCAGCACATAGGATTCATACTGGTCGCAAATCTCCGAGTATCCCGAGGTACCCATAAGACGGAGAACAGCCAGTTTGAACGATGGATATTTTTCAAGCACCTTATAGGGATTGCAGAAGCTGGAAGCATAGCTATTGTGATTGTAGAAACGGAAACACTGCTGCAGATAGTTACGCAGGATATCCGAGGACGTCTCTTTCCGCTCAGTCACCTTTCCCGACATCTGATACTCCAGCATCTCGTCAAGCCGGCTACGCATCTCCTGTGGAATGAGATTGAAGCTGTTGAGAAACATATCGAGAAAGGTGTACATATCTGGCGCACAGAAGCGTCGGGATTGGAACAGGGTGGTAATCATCGGCATCATTTGTTTCCAATTCTCATACCGCTTGAAATAGGGATGATCCGTATCGAAGGGCATGAAATAGTTGCTCAGCGACTGGAAGAACGGGGAATACTTGGCCTTGGTGAACATCACATAGTTGATGTCGGCCCCCTCCTTGTCCAGGTCGGCAAGACGGCGGTAGACCTGTTCCACATCGCCCATCAACGCTTCTTCCAAGTCTGGGTCGTCAAACCGGGACTGATCATCCTCCGACCGGTCGGGGTTCATGAATCCCGACATCTTCTGGTACCTCAACAGCGAAGGCAGAATCTCATCGTCCAGCACCTGTTTCTCCTCGCTCACGGTGAGCGAAAAGACCAGCAAGCGTTGCATCTGCCCTATCAGTTGCAGGATGTCGGGACGGGTCAGCAAATGGCGGATATCCTCATTGGTCTTCAAGGGCAAGTCGCTGACGTCTACCATCAGCACCAACCCGACCAGGGCACGGATGCGCACATAAGGGTCTTCACTCTTTTCACAGATGGCGGCCATGGCCGAAACCAGAGAATCATTGGGTTCCTCAATGCCAGCCACCATCATCGCCGATACAATCAGCTGCTGGTCTACGCTATCAACCGTGGGCGAGATGCAGACTGAAGCCCACAAGTCGGCTTGTTCGGAAGTCCACAAGAGCGTAGAGGCAAGTCGGCAGAAAAGTGCTTCACGAAACTTCTGATGCTCTTCGATAATCCGATCCCGTTCCTGATACTTGCGGGGACTGGGTGACAACTGGAGCAAGGCCAAATCCGACACATATTTCTCGAGACGCAGGCGCAGTGAAACTACATCGGCTTGCTGCAACGAATCAGGGCACCGACCGATCATGTGGAGGAGATGGGGCTGATGCTGTCGCCTATAGAGGGTATAGACACGCTTGGTGATATACTTGGCTTGAAGAAAAATTCTCTTCAATTGATCGGGCAAGCAAGGGTCTGAATAGCCGCTCATCCAATAATCGACTACACGCTGATAGTCTTCCTCTAATGTTCTGACCTCTTCATCCATGTGCAATTCAGGATAGGTCAGACAAAGGGAACGCAAATGCTCAATGATACTGCCAAGACAGAAGTCTTGATAAGTCATCACATTCCGGATTTGCTCATATCGGTCATAAAAGGCATTTTTTGACATAAACGGGAAATTAGGAAGATTCTTGGTGTGGGGTAATGTCTCTGGAGGCGCTCCCCCAGCCTATTGCCGGTCGAGCCACTGTCGGGCACGCTGCAGGTCTTGCTCGCGAGGAGCGCATCGGCGTTCGAATCGAATCTCTTTCGGCAGTCGTGCGAGTGTGTTTACCTTGAGTTTCCAGCGGTTTTCCATCAGCTTTGCATAATGGGCCGCCCCATGCTTGTTGATGCTGTCGCAGGCACGGTCGTATGCCATGAGCAAACGCTCAATCTGCTGCTGGCGGGCAGAGTCTGCCGTACGGTCGGTCCGCACGGCAAAAGCTCCCATCAGCCAGTCCATCCGGGTGGCATCCATCAGCACTTTGTGACGTTGCAGACGGGCAATAGTGGCCTGGGGTTCAGGCAGCCAGAGCGCATCCATCTCATTGTTGAGCAACATATTGAGGCGAAGGTTGACATCATTCATCTGCACCTTGAATACCCGCTCTGATTTCAACCCTGCACTATCCACCGCTTTGTCGGAAAGCAGGTCGGTGGCCGACAGACGGGCCATCGCCACCATCTTGTCATCGAGCTGCTTGAGCTGACGGATGCGGGCGAGTCTATTGGCAATGAGTTGCCAGCGCGGGTTGGTGGCAAACAGATAGTCAAGGCTCACGCCCTGGCGGCGCAACCGCTCGGCACGGACCAGGTCGGTCACTCCCATCTCCACACTGCTGCCAGCCAAGGCGGTGTCACAATCCATCTGGGCATGGAAATAGCGCAGACGCACATCTACCTTGAGCGTATCAAACAGCCCCGATTCACGGGCCACAAACAGGGGAAGACAGTCAATGGTAGGCATGACCGCCACCTTCAGCGCTGCCGAGTCGGCCCGCATCTGCTGCAGGCGCTGGGCACGACTGAGACGCTGGCGGGATTCGTCGGTGGAACAGCCCAACAAAAGAGCGGACAGGATGATGAGACTTATCACTTTTTTCATACCTGCAAAAGTACAAACTATTTTTCGAATATCCACGGCTTTTGGCTAAAAAGTATGTTTTTTTGGGAAGAGACGGCAGAAAAGTGCAGCTGTCAGCGCCAAAAAGAGATAACAGAGCCAGGTTTGGGCCACAGAGAGATGCAGGCGACCGATACCGCCCAAGGGCGCGAACCATGTGAGAAATGCCGACTGGAAAGCCTGCAACTGCAGGAACACCCATACGGGAACGGTCTGCAGGATGGCAGCCATGGGACAAACCGAGAAAAGCAGTATCAGGAACAGTGCATAGAGCATGACTATCGCCAGAGGCACCATCACCAGATTGCTCACAACAAAAAACAGGGGGAAAGAAGCAAAATAATGGATGGAGAGCGGGGCAACGCCTATCTGTGCCACCGTTGACAACAGAACCATGCCGACAAGCAGACGAAGCAGCCGATGATGAAGAGGGGATGAAGGGGCATCCATATTCAACTGCCGCAAACAAACAAAACGGTCGGAGAGCATCCCGTAGAGGGGCGGATAGGCTATCAGGATGGAAGCGACAGCCAGATAGGACAGTTGGAAACTGACATCGAAAAGGCTGAGCGGTTGCCACAGCAACTGGATCAAGGCGACAAACGAAAGGCTGTTGAGCGTAACCGGGCGACGACCGGCAAGACGAATGACGGCACTGACACTCACGAGCATGACGGCTCGCAGAACAGATGGCCCCAGACCGGTGAGCATGGCGTAGAACCACATCACCGCTACCACCAGCACCTCGGCCACCATGCTCCGGCGATACCTGCCAAACAGCAGGGTCACCAGCAGATAGATTACGGAGAGATGCATGCCCGACAGCGCCAACAAATGCGATACTCCGGCATCGGCATACTGGCGACGGACTGGGGCAGAGACTTGCTGACGCACCCCCAGCATCATGGCCGCCCCTAAATCATAGGCATCGGCATGGAGCCCGGATTGGCGCAACTCGCGCAACAGATGGCGGCGCAGACAGAGCAGATGGTAACGTAGCCGCTCTGCAGGCTGGAAGGAGTCGAAGTCGACAGCCGCTCTTTGCCACTGGCCTGGATAGAGGAAGGTGACCAGATGGATGTCCTTGGAACGGAGGACATAAGGATAAACCGAGGACGGGGCCGTCCCATCAGCAGCAGACGGCAGGAAAGCAGGCTGCATGACAGCAGACAGACAGAGTCCGTTTCCTTCTGTCAGGCTGCGGGCCATTGTGTCGCCGACAAAGACCGCATGCACCAGCTGGTGGGCATGGGAGCCATCGGTCAGCAACAGTTCGGCAGTCACCGTGCGTTCGCTCACCCTCGGCACCGAGAAAACCACTGCTCTGCACTCATGTCTGGAACCGACAGGCAGCCGGTTTATCTCCTGCTTCTTCAGTTCCATCCGACAGCATCCCAACAACATCATCAGCAACAAGAGACACACCCACGCTGCCCCATGCCATCTGAGCCGGGAAAAGAGAGCGCAGAAGAGCCCTGCGGCCAGCAATACCAACGGCCACTGAATCGGCAAAAACAATGCATCCATCCCCTCAGCCAACCCGATACCTGCCATAAAGGCAAGCACGGGAATGACAAGGGGATGGAGCGAAAGGAAGCGACTCATAAACGATGCCTTATCTGAACAAATCCGACGAGGCATCGGTAGGCATACGCCAGTCGCCACGCGGACTCAGACTGACACTTCCCACTTTCGGTCCGTCGGGCAGACAAGAGCGCTTGAACTGCTGTGCGAAGAAACGGCGTGTAAAGGTGTCAAGCCAATGGCGGATGGTCTCTTCATCGTATCGTCCGGCCTGGGGGTGAGCTCCATTGAAGGCATGCTTGGCAAGTTCCATGATCTTGGCCGAACTGAAACCGAAACGGAGGAAATAATAGAGGAAGAAATCGTGCAACTCGTATGGTCCCACGAGGTCTTCGGTCTTCTGGCTGATATTGCCCTGTTCGTCGGTTGGAATCAGTTCCGGACTGATGGGGGTTTCGATGATATCGGACAGTATCTCACAGGTCTTGGCATCGGAAAGAGTGGAGGAAAAATACTGGATGAGATAGCGGATAAGGGTCTTGGGAACGCCCGCATTCACACCATACATCGACATGTGGTCGCCGTTATAAGTGGCCCAGCCCAAGGCCAGTTCACTCATGTCGCCAGTGCCGATGACGAGTCCGCCTACCTGGTTGGCCACATCCATGAGAATCTGGGTGCGCTCGCGGGCCTGTCCGTTCTCGTAGGTCACATCATGCTGATCCATGTCATGGCCGATATCCAGGAAATGCTGGGTGACGCTCTTGGCGATGCTGATTTCGCGAAGGGTCACTCCCAGCCGTTCCATGAGCACAAGGGCATTGGCATGGGTGCGGTCGGAGGTGCCGAATCCGGGCATGGTGATGCCGACGATGCCGCTGCGGTCGAGTTCCAGGATATCAAAGGCCCGCACGCAGACCAACAGCGCCAGGGTGGAGTCGAGACCGCCACTGATGCCCATCACCACCTTGGAACAATGGGTATGGGCGAGGCGTTTGACCAAACCGGCCGTCTGGATGCTGAGTATCTCCTCACAGGAATGGGACATGTCGGCCGAGGAGGGGATGAAGGGCCAGGGGTTGACATAGCGCAACAGCCGGAACTCCACATCGCCCGTGGGCGAGGTATGCACCATGCGGGCATGATGGCGCGACTGGGCTGTCGTGAAGGTGGTGTTCATGCGGCGCTCGGTGCGCAGGCGCTCGATGTCCACCTGACCGACAATCAGTTGGGGCTCATACTGGAAGCGACGGCTCTCACCTATCAGATGACCGTTCTCATAGATATAGGCATTGCCGCCATACACCACATCCTGGGTACTCTCTCCGTAGCCGCAACTGCTGTAGATATAACCACACATCAGACGGGCACTCTGCTGGGAGAGCAACGAGCGGAGATAATGGTTCTTGCCGATGAGGTCATCAGAGGCGGAGAGATTGAAGATGAGGTCGGCACCAGCCAGTGACAGTCCCGTGCTGGGTGGTTCGGGCGACCACACATCCTCGCAGATCTCGATACCGAAACGCAGGTCGGAGGGGGTGACAAACAGGGTGGGCTCGGAGGTGATGGTCACTGCACTGCCGGCCAGATAGACCTCTTCCGACCGGAAGTCGAGAGCGGAGGCAAACCATCGCTGCTCATAAAACTCACCATAGTTGGGCAGATAGGTTTTGGGCACTACACCAAGGATGGCACCATTCTGTACCACAACTGCACAATTGAGCAGCAAGCT
Source organism: Bacteroidaceae bacterium (assembly GCA_016302965.1). Taxonomy (GTDB): domain Bacteria; phylum Bacteroidota; class Bacteroidia; order Bacteroidales; family Bacteroidaceae; genus Prevotella. The sequence goes on along the minus strand of JAEDMP010000075.1, from coordinate 2,938 downwards.
GTTGGTTCTCACAGGCATACCCACAATCACGATGATGTCGAGCGAGCGGGTGAAGGTGAGCAGCTGCATGAGTGCCACCTCTGCCCCGTCGAGCAGCATCTGGTTGCGGAAAAGATCTTGGCAGCTGTAGCCGGTGAGTCCCAATTCAGGGAAACACATCACCTCGACACCCTCCTCCACGGCTTGCGTGATGAGGGGTTCCATCTGCTTCTCGTTATAGACGGGGTCTGCCACCCTCACCGAGGGAATGGCAGAAGCCACATTGACAAATCCGTATTTCATGTTCTTTTGTTGGGTTACTTTCTATTTTGGTAAAAAAGGACAGGAGCCATACACGCAGGCAACGGTCTTCTTCTGAGCCTTCGTCGGGCTCAGACGATGGTCACCTGAGTGGCTCCGTAGCCATACTCCTGGAAGGAGGCGTCCTGATAGGGATAATTCTTGAAATGATAGCGGAGCTCATTGATGATGGCCTGACGCAACACTCCTTCCCCCTTGCCGTGGATGAACACTATCTTGGTGCACTTGTGTTTCTCGTTCTCCTTCAGCGTGCGTCGCATCACCTCCAACTGGTAGTTGAGGATGTCGGAGGCGCTCATACCAGCCGTGGTCTCGAGGATTTCAGTGGCATGGAGGTCGACCACAATCGGTTCGTCCTGGCTCCTGCGACGCCCCACCGATGCTGGCTTGCGGGCAGGGGAGGCATCAAGGCTCTTCTTTTGGCTGAGACTCTTCTGCAGCTGCTTGGCGTCGATAATCAGCGGACGGGAGGGTTCGTCGCGCTCCACAATGGTATAGAGCAGGGCATCCTGCTCAAAGAAATCGTTCTCGACAAAGGTGTGACGCTTGTAGAACTTCACGGCCTCAATGCGCAGTTGCACGTCAATCAAAGGTTTCAACAGGAAGGGTTTGTCGCGCTTGTAAGCCATGAGCTGCACGCCCATGCGCTCCCAATCGTTGAGCGTGTCACGTCCAAACTCCTCCAGATAGAGCTTGGTGTTAGGCTCCACCTCTGCCTCGTGGCGCAGTTTCCACGCACGGCCTTCAACGGACAGGAGGGTGAAGTGGAGGTAATAGTTGCTGTCGTTGACGAAATAGACCTCGAAGTCAGACTGGTTGAAACGGTTGACATCCACAGGCACAAAGGCAAGATAGGCGGAAAGCATATCCCCTCCCCTACGCTCCTCTACAGGTGCCTTGAAGGTGACGGGACGTTCGTCTTCTTCCTCCTCACGGGCACGCTGGGCTGCTTCCTGCTTCGTTTGGTTGACCATGCCAACCATGCGTTGCGTGTCATAGTTCTCTTCGTTGACAACAACCACCTCGCTGAGGGTCATGGGCACCTGAAAACCGTCGGCATCCTCCACGAGGACAATATTCTTGGATTGGAATCCGGCCACTCTGCCGCCGCCAACCTCATTGACAAATTTTACTTGATCTCCAATTTTCATGTTGTTCGTATTATTTTATCTTGTTCTATGATGCCTTTCTTCGTATCTGCCTGTATCGTCTGTTCAGGGAATGATCAGACTGCTGTCGCCATAGCTCAGAAAACGGAAATCATGGGCCAAGGCATAATCGTAGATCTTCCGCCAGTCGCCCTTGACAAAAGCGCTCACCAAGAGCAGCAGGGTGCTCTGAGGCTGGTGGAAATTGGTGACGAGCATCTTCACTACATGGAACTGATAGCCGGGGACAATGATGATCTGGGTGCTCGAATGGAGAGCTGGCAGGTCGTGACGATCAAGATAGTCGAGCAGCGCACGCAAGGCCTCGACCGTAGTGACTTCGGGATGGGTCTCATAAGGTTCCCACTGGGTCACATGAAGCTGTTCTTCGCTGAGGTCGGGACGGGCGATGAGTTTGGCACCCATATAATAGAGGCTCTCCAACGTGCGCACACTCGTCGTGCCCACCGCGATAGCTTCTCCATCATGGGCGATGAGCCGTTCCAAGGTGCGCCGACCCACACTGATAAATTCGGTGTGCATCGTGTGGCCTTCTATCTCCTCGCTCTTCACGGGCTTGAAGGTGCCGGCCCCCACATGCAGCGTCAGTTCCTCGCGCTCCAGTCCGTGGGCATCCAGGTCGGCCAGCACCCGGTCGGTGAAATGGAGTCCGGCGGTGGGCGCCGCCACACTGCCCTTGATTTTCGAGTAGACGGTCTGATAGGTCTCCTTGTCGCTCTCCTCTGTGGCACGGTTGAGATAGGGAGGGATGGGCAGTTCGCCTACCGCCTCGAGCAGTTCGGCCCAGCTGACCTGCGGGTTGTCCCAATCGAAAGCGACACGATGACTGGTGGCATGAGTCTCCAGCCGGGTGGCAGTGAGCACTACTTGGATGCCGCCCATGGTGACGGCCAGCCTCAGCGTTCCCTCCTTCCACTTCTTCAGGTTGCCCACCAGACAAAGCCACTCGCAATGGCCGCGGCGCTGGAACATCTGCTCATAATCGGCAGGGGCAAAGGGCTCCAGCAGGAATACCTCGATGAGGGCTCCCGTCTCCTTGCGGAAATGGAGGCGAGCCTGGATGACCTTCGTGTTGTTGCATACGACCAACGCACCAGCTGGCAGATAGGCCGGCAGATGATAGAAATGGTCTTCGCTCACACACCCCTGCCTGTAGACCAGCAACTTCGAGTGGTCGCGCTCGGGCAAGGGGAATTTGGCAATCCGATCATCGGGCAACGGATAGTCAAAATCCTTGATTCGTATATGTTTTATATCCATTCAAAATGCACATTTCGTCTTATTCCGTTACAAAATTACATTTATTTTTTTTTTTGCAAGATGTTTTTCCATTTTTTTTTGCTCAAACAACAAAATAATCCTTATCTTTGCATCATAATCATCGACCTATACGTCATTTACCTATTTTTTCAGTTACCTCAAATCCGCAACTACGCGCCTAATATGATACAGAAGCGAAAATAATATGC
>JAEDMP010000074.1 GCA_016302965.1 Bacteroidaceae bacterium | reverse complement strand
ACATTTGCAATCGAAACATTTGCAATCGAAACATTTGCAATCGAAACCTCAAACGAAACTTCGAATCATCCTATCCTGAACAAATATTATCTAACTATCAAATAACAAAACATGTAAACTACAAAAACATGAAAATCAACAAGCGAAATCTCAGTATGCTGCTTTTGGCATCCGCCCTCGGCGCCCACGCCCAGAAGAGCATCAAGGCTCCTGAAGGCGGCAAGCCCATCAGCAGCGAACTCATCGGAATCTTCTTTGAAGACATCAGTTCATCAGCCGACGGCGGACTCTATGCCGAACTGCTGCAGAACGGCAGTTTCGAGTTCAACCTCTCCGAGCGCGACGGCTGGGGAGCCGGAACAGCCTGGCGCGTCATCCGTCCCGGCCACTCCTTAGGACTGATCCAGAACCTGCAGCAAGACCCCATCCACCCCAACAACCCCAACTATATGCGCCTGCAGGTGGAGCGCACCAAGGAGTTTTATGACTACAAGGGATGGAAAGGCTTCGGACTGGAGAACCACGGTTTCGACGGCATCACCGTGAAGAAGGGAGCCCGCTACGACTTCTCCGTCTTTGCCCGCAACATCGACCGAACAGCCAAACAGACACGTGTGACACTCGTCGCTCCCGGCAAGGAGGAAAAGATACTCGCCGACACCATCCTCACCATCGACAGCAACCAATGGAAGCAGTTTGGCTGCACGCTGGAGCCCAATGCCGACTGTCCCAACGCGATGCTACGTTTCCTGATTCTCACCAACGGAACGGTGGATGTAGACCAACTATCGCTCATGCCCCAGGACACCTATAAGGGTCATGGACTGCGCCGCGACCTGGCCGAAGCACTGGAGGCGCTGCATCCCAAGTTCCTGCGCTTCCCCGGCGGTTGCGTGGTGCATGGCGGTGGTGACGGTTTCTGGAACACCTACCGGTGGAAGACCACCCTCGGCCCCAAGGAGCAACGCAAGCAGATGAAGAACACCTGGGGCTACCACCAGTCGATGGGACTGGGCTACTATGAGTATTTCCAGTTGTGCGAGGACATGAAGATGGAACCCGTGCCCATCCTGCCCTGTGGTGTGAGCTGTCAGGGAGCCAACGGCGGCTGGGGCATGTGGCCCCAACAGGCCCAGGAGGTGGTGCCGATGAACGAGATGGATGAGTGGGTGCAGGACGCTCTCGACCTGATTGAGTGGGCCAACGGCGACGTGACCACCAAATGGGGCAAGGTGCGTGCCGACCAGGGACACCCCAAACCCTTCGGACTGAAGTATCTCGGCATCGGCAATGAGGAGAAGATTTCGCCTGAGTTTGCCGAGCGTTTCAAGTATATGTACCGGAAGGTGCAAGAGGCACATCCCGAGATTGTGATTGTAGGTACGGCTGGTCCCGGTTCGCATCCCGGCAATCCCGACTATGACAACGGATGGAAACTGGCCAAGGAAATCGACCTGCCCATCCTTGACGAGCACTACTACGAGAAGCGTGACTATTTCGAGAAGAGCCGCCAGTATGACAGCTATCCCCGCGACGGCAAGACCAAGGTTTATCTCGGTGAGTATGCCTCGAAGGACAAAAAGATGAGCGACGCCCTGGCCGAGGCACTCTACCTGATTCATGTGGAGCGCAACGCCGACGTGGTGTGCATGACGAGCTATGCCCCCCTCTTCGCCCGCAAGAATGCCACCAACTGGAACCCCAACCTCATCTATTTCGACAACGAGCGTGCCTACCCCACCTGCAGCTACTATGTGCAGCAGATGTTCGGCCAGTCGTCGGGCGACTATTTCTATGGCGACTGTGTGAAGTTCGAGGGTGAGAAGACCCATCTGCAGGAGCAGTCGGTTGTGCTCGACTCGAAGGGTCGCAAACTCTACGTGAAACTCTGCAACGACTCAGCCGAACCCCGCCAGGCCACTGTCAACCTGAAGCGTTTCAAGAGTCTGAAGAAACTCGCCACCAAGACCACCCTCTCCGGTCAGCCCGACCAGGAGAACAACTTCGACGTGCAGCCCATTGCTCCCGTGAAGGAGCAGGTAAAGGTGCAGAAGGAGATGAAGATAGAGGTGGCCCCCTACTCGTTCGTGATGTATACCATCAGTCTGTAAAACCCTATTCGCGCATCGCCTCCAACATGGCCGCGAGGTTGGCCTCAGAGCGGCATACGGTGAGGAAGGCCTGATTGAGGTCCGCCTCCTCATCCAACGCGACGGGGGCTGCATGCAGCAGACACTGCAGGGCATCGAGCAGCAGGCAGAAGAGATCAACCTGGTTGGTTCCTGCCGCTTCCCGATGTCCTGCCGTTTCTTTTCCGGCATAATAGGCACGCATCACCACCCGGGTGAGCAGCGTCACCTCATGGCGGCAGGGTTCAGCGGCTCCCTGGAGATACCCGGCTGGGAATCCGTCGAAAAACTCCTTCACACTCATCACTCGGCCCGAAAGCAGACTGGCGAAGTTGCGCCGGTATTCGGTCACCATATCTTCGTGCGCCTCCTCGGTGCGGCAGACATAGCGGAAGATGTCGGCGGGTGTCTTCAGCGTGGGCGCTATCTCGGGCGACTGCAGGAGGTCGGTGAGTTCCTCGACGCGTTCATAATGGATGGCAGCGAGCGGCACATAGATGATGTCGAAGAAATGTTTGGAGATGGACTCATAGTGCTCCAGCATCAGTTGCTTCACACGTTGGGGAGTCAGCTGCACGGCACTGTCGGCGGAGCTTTGGCGCTCACGGTCAACAGAGAGGACGCCTGCGGCAAAGGCTGCAAAAAAGGCCCTGACGAGAGCCGGTTGGGTATTGTTCATGGTGAACGATGGATGGTTGTTGCTGTTCATAAATGGTCAAAGTATTGTCAATCGGGGTGAATGTGGGTGCAAAGTTACATAAAAAGAGGTGAACAAGAGCCTCTTATCTCCAAAAAATCCCCTATTTTTTTTGTCGTTTCTGTTTTTTTCCGTAACTTTGCCCTCAGCTATTCAAATCCTGGAATCTATTCACTACAAAAATAGAGACCTCAACAAACAGAAACCAAGAAAGCACGAATGACACTAACCCATATCAAGACCTGCCTGATCATTGTCTTCGCCTTCCTCCTGACCGCGCAAGCCTCTGCCGAGACGGAAGATATCCACCAGAAATACACCCAAGAGCATCCTCTGGTCTATGAAGACGCATGGGACTTATGGCCCTTTGCCTTCATAAATGATGAGGGAGAAAGCGTGGGATTCAACATCGACCTGGTAAAGGCGGTGATGCACCGTCTCGACATCCCCTTTGTGGTGAGACTGAAAGAGAGCCACGATGCCTACAATAACCTGCGCGAAGGGCACTCAGACCTGATACTGGGTATGTACGCCGACTATCACGACAGCTATGCCCACTACGGCCACAGCGTGGTATGCCTCTTCACCCACAGCATCCTCTCGCCCAAGAGCCATCCCACCACCATGAAGAAACAGGATGACCTGGGCAAGGAAACGGTCATCGTCCACGACAACAGCTTCAGCCACAACTATCTGATTGGGAAAGGAATGGGAAACAAGGCCATCCCCTACGATGACATGAAGGAAGCGGTAATCCACGTGAATGCCTGCGACAGCGGACAGGTGCTCTGGAACACGCTCTCGCTGAAATGGCTGAAAAACCACTACAAACTCGACAACCTCACACTCACCCCCATCTCCATGGAGCACGGCGAATACCGCTTCATGTCGAACGACACGGCGCTGCTGGCCAAGATAGACAGCGTATACACCCTGATGGTCATCAACGACGAGGTGCAGACACTGAAAAACAAATGGTTCTATCCTGAATACAAAGAGTCGGGCATTCCCCAATGGGTGTGGAATATAGCCCTGATGCTGGCTGGTTTGCTGGGTATTGCCATCGTCTTCCACGTGTTCTATCGGCTGCAGTCGCTCAGAATCAAGGAGAATCTTGAAAAGCAAAGCAAACGTCTGGCACTCTACATGGAATCGGGCAACCTCACAATTTGGACGTATGACATAGAAGCCAGCAGCTTTGCCATCATCACCCCTCAGGGGAAAAAGAAGAGCCAGATCATCCACAACAGTCTGGGACTGGACGTGCTCTACATCAACCAGGACCTGAAGCGTATCGACCATACCATCAAGCGCATCAAGACAGGACAAATCAGCGATGAAACACTCATGGTGACCAGCAAGGAGAACGGCACCACCCGCTATTTCCAACTCAGCATCTCCATCCTCAGAACCAAGGACGGCCATCCATCGGTATTGCTCGGCACACAGCGTGAGATGACCACCGAATACAAGCAGCGTTCCAATACCCGCAACCAGCTGCTGAGATTCTCCACCATCTTCAATACCTCGATGGCCGATACCGCCTATTTCGACAAAAACGGCTATCTGCTCGACGCCAACAACAGGACCATACAGACCTTGGGTATCACGGATTGGGAGGGGCTGCTGAAAGCACGCATCCACTTCAATGACATCCCGCCTTTCTGCGACATCGACCTCAGCCAGGAGCGGGTAATCCACTCTTCGTCCATCATCAACTTTGATGAGCTCCGTGCCCAGAACAAACTCCGCTTCATCCACCGGAGGGGCATGTTCTACTATCAGTCGGTCATCATCCCCATCCACGACAAGAACGGACAACTCGACTGTTTCTACTGTGTAGGCAACGACATCACCGAGATGGTGTGCACCATCCAGCAGGAACGCCACCAGGCCCAGCTCATCAGCCAGGCCACCCGGCATATCCAGACCTATGTGGACAACATCAACTATGTGCTGGAAGAGAGTGACATCAACGTGGCCCACTATGACCCCAAAAAGAAGGAAATCATCATTACCCCGAACATGAACCAGCCCAAGCTGGTGCTCAGCCAGCTGCGCTGCCTGCGGATGGTTGACCGTTCCCACTGGATGCGGGTCATCAAGGTATTTGAGGAGATGGACTCCCTGCAAGGAAAAACCGTCAGCCTGATGCTCAAAACCATCTTCAAGGAAGCAGGCGGAATAGACCAGTATATGTCGTTCAACGCCGTACCCATCTACAACAAAAACGGAGCACTGGACCACTATTTTGCCCTCTGCCGCAACATGAGCCAGCTGATGCACACAGAGAAACAGATGGAACAGGAATCGGCCAAGGCCCACGAGGCGGAAGTAATCAAGAACGCCTTCCTGAAGAACATGAGCCACGAAATCAGAACACCGCTGAATGCCGTCATCGGTTTTGCCGAACTCTTTGACGTGGAACACGCTCCCGAAGACGAAGCTATCTTTGTGGAGGAAATCAAGAAGAATACCAATATCCTGCTGCAACTCATCAACGATATCCTCTTCCTCTCCCGTCTCGATGCCCACATGGTGGAATTCAAGCGTGAGGTGGTGGACTTCGTGCCACTCTTCGCCTCCAACCTGCAGATGGGATGGAGCAAATATCTGAGCCAAGAAGTGAAGGTGGCGATTGACTGCCCCTACAACAAACTGATGGTGGACATCGACACCGAGCAGGTGGGACGCGTGGTGAGCCATCTGGCCGCCAATGCGGCTCACTACACCCACCAGGGTACCATCACCGCCAAGACCTATTATCACTCGCAAAACCTCTACTTCACCATCGACGATACGGGAAGCGGCATCTCCAAGGAACACCTGAGCCGCCTCTTCGAGCGGTTCACTGAAAACGAGACCGGAGAACGCCGGGGCTCCGGACTGGGCCTGAACATCTGCAAGGAACTGGTGGAACAGATGGGCGGCAAGATTGAGGTGATGTCGCAACTCGGCAAAGGCACCTCGGTCTGGGTATCTATCCCCTGCACCATCCAGGAAGACCTGCAGTTCAAGGAACAGCCCAACAACAACCAGACGACAGACGAGCAAAAGCCGGAACTGCTGAACGGAATCGACCTGAGCAACCTCAGCCCGGAAGACCTCGACAACATCGACCTCTCGGATATTGACCTGAACAGTCTGATGTCCAACACCGACCTCTTCAAATCATAATGGAAGCCATGAAAAGAATCATTCTGATAGCCGTACTCCTGCTGACTGCCACCCTCCAGATGACAGCCCGCTCACGCGCCTTCGACAAATATACGAAGCAACGCCCACTGGTGATTGCTACTGACTGGGAGTTTCCGCCCTACTCCTATCTCGACAACAAAGGCAAGTTGCAGGGCTACAATATCGACGTGCTGAACAAAGTGCTGGAGAACCTGCAGATTCCACACGTCTACCGCGCCATGGAATGGACCCATGTGATTGGACAGTTTGCCGAGCAGAAGGCTGACCTCATTGTGCTCAAGAGCAAATCATTTACCGACAGTACCTTCTTTGTCTCTCATGTAGCCCTGACCAACTACCGCCACGGTATCGCCCACCGCGCAGAAACCCCTTCTCCCACCAGTATCAAGGATATCCGGAAAAAGAAGTCGCTGGCATTCAAGACCAGCGACTGGGCAGCCGTGATGGCCCGGCAACTGGGCATGACCCCCAACACCTATTTTGAATGTACACCCCACCAGGCCTTCAACAAAATGCAGAAAGGGGAGATAGACTATTTTGTCTATGGCGAGGAACCACTGAAATGGTTTGTCAAGGAATGGAAATTAAGCAATATTGTGGTGAACCGTATCAATCTCAACTCCAGCACCTTTCATTGCATATCACGCGACCAGGCACTCATCACCGCCATCGACGACGAGCTGGCCCGACTCGACCTGGAGGGAGAACTGAAGAGCATCCACAACAAGTGGTTCAATCCGTTTATCTACTACAACAATGCCTCGCCCATCGTGTTCTACGTCATCCTCGGCATCCTGATCATCGTTGTGACCGTCCTCATCATGAACAAGGTGACCTCTAACCGCATCCGGCGCAATTTCCATACACAGGCCGAAAACAATCTCATTATCCAAAAAGCCCTGTCGAGCAGTACCAATCTGGTGATTCGCTACGACATCAAGAGCCAAATGATTTATAATGTATATGGAACACTACTGCCCAAAGAGGGAATGACAGCGGAAGAGTTCTGCAGCAGAATCCATCCCGACGATTCCCAGGAAGCAAGCCAAAAGATTTACGACATGATTCAAGGGGAAACCAGCCATTACCAAGGCATCTACCGATGGAACAAAGGAAGCATTGACACCCCCGTCTGGAGATTCTTTGCGGCGAAGGCAATCATGGAGCAGAATGCCAAGGGAAAGGCAATCAGCATCATCAACACCATACTCGACATGACGGAAGACCGACTGAAGGAAGCGGAGGAGGAAAGACTGACCGAACGCTTCTCAAACGTCTTCACCAAGACCTTCATCGGCCTGTCACTCTACCATCCCGACGGCAAGCTCATCATGGTGAACAAGGCCATGCGTGACATCTTCCACTTTGAGAACGACAATGACCAGTTCTATTTCGACTACAACCTCTATGACCTGCCCTTCATCAAAGAGGACATCAAATGGGGCGAGCCACGCAACTTCCACTTCTGCACGCAGATTCACATCCCAGAGCGCAACATGTATGACTATCTGGAAATCAAGATGCGTCCCACCTACGATGAGGAAACGGGCAAGCTGCAGTTTGTGGTACTCACCGCACGAAACGAGAGCGAGGCACACCGCATCTACCAGCAGAGCCGCGAGAACGAGGTGAAGCTGAAAACCATCAACGAACGCGTCAACCAGTATGAATCGAACCTGCGCTATCTGTTGGAGGAAAACAAGATGCGCGTATGGCGCTCATCGCTGCAAGACCAGACGGTGACCTACTTCAAGGATCTGCATACCTACGACCTGAAAATATCTTTTGACGACTTCATGAGCAAGGTGCAGACCCAGATTGACAGCCAGGAATACCATGACGTGCTACGGGGAAAAACGGAACAGCAAATCCACAAGAGCGTCGTGCCGGTGATGAACCTCTTTGTCATGGACAACAAAATCCACTGGTATGCCATCAACAGTATGCCAGAATATGACGAAAAGGGCCAGATGACCGGATACTTCGGACTCATCCGCGACATCACCCTGTTCATGGACAAACAAGACAAACTGAAAGAAGAAACCCTCAAGGCCAATGAGTCGGGACGACAGAAGAGTGTATTCCTCGCCAACATGACCCACGAGATACGTACACCGCTGAATGCCATCGTGGGCTTCTGCGATCTGCTGCAAGCCATCGACGACAAGGAAGAGAAGATGGAGTTTACGCGCATCATCCGCAAGAACTGTAACCTGCTGCTGCAGCTCATCAACGATATTCTCGACATCTCGGCCATCGACTCCAACGGTCAACTGGTTCATCCACGTCCCACCGACTTTGCCCAAGACTTCAACGACATGTGCCTCTCTCTGAGACAAAGGGTAGACAACCCGAAGGTGCAGTTTGTGGCAGAGAATCCATACGAAACACTGCCTGCCGTAATCGACTCGGCGCGCATCCAGCAGGTGGTGACCAACTTTGTGACCAATGCGGTGAAATATACCGAGGAGGGTTTTATCAAGGTGGGGTACAATATCATGAAAGACGGCCTCTACATCTATTGCAGCGACACGGGCTGTGGCATTCCGAAAGAGAAATGCCAAACCATCTTCGGACGCTTCGTGAAGCTCAATGACTTTGTACAAGGCACGGGCTTGGGACTAAGCATCTGCAAGACCATCAGCGAGCAGTGTAACGGCAAGATAGGTGTAGACTCTGAAGTAGGCAAGGGCTCTACCTTCTGGATATGGGTGCCCTACCGCTGAAGCGGCAAGGGCATCTCCGGCTACACCTTATTATATATACACCTATTATATATACACCTTATTATATATAGGAACTAACTTGCGCCAAGAATAACATTCAGTCAACAACAACTTTCAACTAACAACACCCATCGACTAACACCATGCAAATCAGCAAATATCTATTGGCCAGTGAACACGACCGTAAATGGGGACTCACCGTCAGTACGGTAGGATATGAGGAGATAGCTCCAGGAGATTCCTACCCCACTCGCGGCCATGCTGACGGCTACTATTTCAATTGTGAAGAAGGACGCGAACTGAACGAATACCAACTGCTCTATATCACTGAGGGAGAAGGTCTTTTCAGAAGTAACCACGTGAAGGAAACCCTACTGAGAGAGGGCGACATGTTCCTGCTCTTCCCTGATGAACGCCACTCCTACCATCCCCGTCAGGAAACAGGATGGAAGAGCTACTGGATAGGCTTCAAGGGACGCAATATGGACGAGCGGGTCAAGGAAGGATTCCTCTCGGTAGAGAAGCCCATCTATCATGTGGGCTACTCGAGCGAGATAGAGCAACTCTACAAGCAGGCCTACGAGACCGCCGTGAACGAACCGCCCTTTGCCCAGCAGATGATGGCAGGCATCGTGAACCACATGGTGGGGGTGATGTACGCCCTGGAGCGCAGCATCGAGCTGAACAAGAACTACACCCACCGCGACATGATTGACCGTGCCCGCATGCGCATCCGCGAAGCCTTGGAAAGCAATCTCACCATTCAGCAGATAGCAGAGGAAATGAGCGTGAGCTACTCCAACTTCCGCAAACTCTTCAAGGAGTATACCGGACTGAGCCCCGCCGTCTACCAGCAGGACCTGAAACTGCAGCGCGCCAAAGAACTGCTGAGTACGACGAACATGAGTGTCAAAGAAATCGCCTACAGACTGAACTTCGACTCTCCCGACTATTTCTCGGCCAAATTCAAAATCAAAACAGGGCGCAAACCCAGCGAAATGAGGAAACATGACAAATGAAAAGCGGGAAGATGACAAAAAATTCAGATTTAATGTCAAATAATCATGTCTGCATTCAAGATTATCATGTATCTTTGCAAACAGAATAATAACAATTAACCACATATCAACTCAAGTATCCATTCAAATACTACTGACAAATCAATGGAAAAACAGAACTATTTCTTCGCCGTTGACCTCGGCGCCACCAGTGGCCGCACTATCGTTGCCACCATAGAGAACGAGAAAATCCAACTCGAAGAGCTCACCCGTTTCGACAACAACCTCATCCAGACGGGCGGACATTTCTATTGGGACATCTATGCCCTCTACTTTGAAATCATCAAGGGACTGAAACTGGCCGCCCAGTGCCAGCTCAACATCTGCTCCATCGGTATCGACACCTGGGGCGTTGACTTCGTATGTGTGGGCAAGGACGGTGCCCTGCTGCGCAATCCCCTCGCCTACCGCGACCCGCACACTTTCGGCATGATGGAGGACTATTTCGAGCATGTCATCGACAAGAAGAAGGTCTACGACATCACAGGCATCCAGTTCATGAACTTCAACTCACTGTTCCAGCTCTATGCCATGCGCAAGAACAACGACTCGGCACTTGCCAACGCCGAGAAGATTCTGTTTGTGCCCGATGCACTGGGCTACATGCTCACGGGCAAGATGGTGTGCGAATATACCATCGCATCGACCAGCCAGATACTCGACCCGAAGACCAAGGAACTCTCTCCCGAACTGCTGGAGAGCGTAGGTCTCACTCCCGCCCACTTCGGCGAGATGACCAATCCCGCCACTGTCATCGGACAACTCACCGAGGAGGTGCAGCAGATGACCGGACTGGGAGCTCTGCCCGTAGTGGCCGTGGCCGGACATGACACGGGAAGCGCCGTGGCTGCCGTACCCGCCCGCGACGAGCATTTCGCCTATCTGAGCAGCGGCACCTGGAGCCTCATGGGTATCGAGGCCAAGGATGCCATCATCAACGAACTGAGCTACGAACGCAACTTCACCAACGAGGGTGGCATCGAGGGCACTACCCGCTTCCTCAAGAACATCTGCGGCATGTGGATTTACGAGCGCTGCCGCAAGGAATGGACCGACGCTCCCAAGTCGCATACCGAACTGCAGGCCGAGGCCATGCGCCAGCCCGCCTTCCAGTGTTTCATCAATCCGGATGACAAGGCCTTTGCCAATCCTCCATCCATGGTGGATGCCATCCAGAACTACTGCCGCGAGACCGGTCAGAAAGTGCCCGAAGGCTATGCCGAAATCTGCCGCTGCATCTTTGAATCACTGGCTATGCGCTACCGTCAGGTGTTCGACTATCTGAAGGAGATGGCCTCCTTCCCCATCGAGGTGCTCCACATCATCGGTGGAGGCAGTCTGAACAACTACCTGAACCAGTTCACCTCGAACAGCCTTGGAGTAAAGGTGCTGGCCGGACCGCAGGAAGGCACCGCCCTGGGCAACATCATGCTGCAGGCCAAAGCCAGCGGCGAGGTGAAGGACATCTGGGAGATGCGTCGCATCATCGCCAACAGCCTCGAACTGAAGGAGTTCTTGCCTCAAGACAAACAACTCTGGGACGAAGCCTACGAGCGCTATCTCGCCGTATGCCGCTAAGCGGACGCTCCCGTTCATCCCATCAAAACATGATTTATTCAGAACAAACAATATTCATCAAAATACTTAAACTACAAAACAATGAAAACAGAACTGATTTCCAAAGCTTACGAAGTAGCTAAAGAACGCTACGCCGAACTGGGTATTGACACCGAGGCAGTGCTGAAGCAACTGCAGGATTTCCATCTTTCACTCCACTGCTGGCAGGCTGATGACGTGAAAGGATTTGAAGTGCAGGCAGGTGCCATGTCGGGGGGTATCCAATCGACCGGCGACTTCCCCGGTGCAGCACGCAATATCGACGAACTCCGTCAGGACATCCTCAAGGCCAAGAGCCTCATCCCTGGCAACCACCGTCTGAACCTCCACGAGATTTACGGTGACTTCAAGGGCAAGGTGGTTGACCG
>JAEDMP010000073.1 GCA_016302965.1 Bacteroidaceae bacterium | reverse complement strand
GAAAAGAGCAGAAAAAGCACGGAATCAGACAAAAAACCAAAGGAAAATGCAGGCAAAAGCCAGCGAAAAGGCATAATAATTCAAAAAAAGAAGACAATCATTCGTAAGATACAAATAAATTTTGTAACTTTGCAGCCCGAAATGTATAGTTTGGATTCATTAAACATCAACCTCAAGGGGCTGACTGACAACGATACGCGGTTGGATTTCAGCCTTAACGACGATTATTTCCAGTCGCTCGACGAAACGGAAGTAACCCGAGGCAACGTGTCTGTCGGGGTGGACATCCACAAAGTGACAGACAGCTGTTTTGAACTGGACTTCAACATCGAAGGCACCGTGACCGTGACTTGCGACAGATGCCTGGACGACATGCTCCAGCCCATCTCCACCAACACGCGACTGGTGGCACAATTCGGCGAAGAATACTCCGAAGACGACGACCTCGTCACCGTGGAGGAAGGCTCCGGCATACTCAACGTGGCCTGGTTTGTCTACGAGTCGATAGCCCTGCAAATCCCCATTAAGCACGTTCATGCACCTGGTAAATGCAACCGTGCGATGATTGACATGCTCGAAGAGCACTCAGCTACCCGAAGTAGTGATGAGGAGGAACAGAACATCGACCCGAGATGGAGTGCGCTACTGAAACTGAAAGAAAATTCTAAAGACTAAAAAATTAAAAAATTATGGCACATCCTAAAAGAAGACAGTCAAAGACTCGTACACTCAAAAGAAGAACTCATGACAAGGCAGTAGCCCCCACACTGGCAGTATGCCCCAACTGCGGCGCTTACTATGTTTACCACACTGTATGCCCCACCTGCGGTTACTACAGAGGAAAAGTGGCTATTGTTAAGGACGAAGTAGCAGAATAATGGAGAAGATTAACGCGATAATCACAGGTGTCGGAGGATACGTTCCCGACTATGTCCTCACCAACGAGGAACTGTCGAGAATGGTAGATACCAACGATGAGTGGATTATGACGCGTGTAGGCATCAAGGAGAGACGTATTCTTACCGAAGAGGGCCTGGGCACGTCCTATATGGCGCGAAAGGCCGCCAAACAACTGCTCAAGAAGACGGGAGTGGATCCCGACACCATCGACGCACTCATCGTCACCACCTCGACGGCCGACTACAAGTTCCCCTCCACCGCCTCCATTGTCCTGGGCAAACTGGGACTGAAAAACGCTTTCGCTTTCGACTACTGGGCTGCCTGCTGCGGATTCCTCTACACACTGGACACCGCCGCCGCCATGATCAAGAGCGGAAGATGCAAGAAGATTATCGTTATCGGTGCCGACAAGATGTCGTCGGTGGTCGACTATAAGGACAGAAGCACCTGCCCCCTCTTCGGAGACGGAGCCGCTGCCGTGCTCGTAGAAGCCACCACGGAAGAGAATGTCGGCGTGATGGATGCCCACTTCCGCACCGACGGAAAGGGCCTCCCCTTCCTGCACCTGAAAGCCGGAGGATCGGTATGCCCCCCATCCTATTTCACCGTAGACCACAGACTGCACTACCTCTATCAGGAGGGACGCACCGTTTTCAGATATGCGGTGACCAACATGAGTGACGACTGCGCACTCATCGCGGAACGCAACGGTCTGGACAAGGACAACATCGCATACGTGGTGCCTCACCAGGCCAACATGCGAATCATCGAGGCCGTGGCCAAACGACTCGACCTGCCCATGGACAAGGTGCTCGTCAACATCGAGCACATGGGCAACACCAGTGCCGCCACCATTCCGCTGGCTCTCTGGGAATACGAAAACAAACTGAAGAAGGGTGACAATATCATCCTCACTGCCTTCGGTGCCGGTTTCGTTCACGGAGCATCCTATCTGAAATGGGCCTACAACGGTTGCGATGTGGCCAGTCAGGCAAAATAACATGTCATTCATCAAACGACAACAAAGGGGGCGGGCGCATCTTCTTCGGAAAAGATGCGCCCGCCTTTTCTTCATCCAGCCTTCCTACTTCATACAAAGACAAGATATCCTATCATCAAAAAAGACAAGATTATGCACAAAGCAGGTTTCGTGAACATCGTGGGAAATCCCAACGTGGGCAAATCAACGCTCATGAACCAACTGGTGGGCGAACGCATCAGCATCGCCACCTTCAAGGCACAGACCACACGCCACCGTATCATGGGCATCGTGAATACACCGGAGATGCAAATCGTGTTCTCTGACACGCCGGGAGTGCTCAAACCCAACTACAAGCTGCAGGAATCGATGCTCGCCTTCTCGGAATCGGCACTGCAGGATGCCGACGTGCTGCTCTACGTGACCGACGTGGTGGAGAGCCCGGAGAAGAACAAGGACTTCCTGGAAAAGGTGGCCAAGATGACGGTGCCCGTGCTGCTGCTCATCAACAAGATTGACCAGAGCAACCAGAAACAACTGGGCGACATCGTGGAGAAATGGCACCAACTGCTGCCCAACGCCGAAATACTGCCCATCTCGGCCAAAAACAAGTTTGGCACCGACATGCTGCTCAAACGCATCCAGGAACTGCTGCCAGACAGCCCCCCCTTCTTCGACAAAGACCAGCTGACGGACAAACCCGCCCGATTCTTCGTCAGCGAAATCATACGCGAAAAGATTCTGCTCTATTACGACAAGGAGATTCCATACGCCGTGGAGGTGAGGGTGGAACAGTTCAAGGAAGACCACAAGCATATCCATATCAATGCGGTCATCTATGTGGAACGCGACTCACAGAAGGGCATCATCATCGGACACCAGGGAGTGGCACTCAAGAAGGTGAGCACAGAGAGCCGAAAGGCGCTGGAGCGCTTCTTCGGCAAATCGGTCTATCTCGAAATCTTCGTCAAAGTGGACAAGGACTGGAGAAGTTCCCAGAAGGAATTGGACAATTTTGGCTATAATCCCGTGTAACCAAAACAACGAACAAGAAAAAACAAAGAAACTGAAATATGGCAAACTTAGTAGCGATTGTTGGTAGACCCAATGTGGGAAAATCAACACTGTTCAACCGCCTCACCAAAACCCGGAGCGCCATCGTTTCGGATGAGGCAGGAACCACACGCGACCGCCAGTACGGCAAATGCGAATGGAACGGAAAGGAATTCTCCGTGGTGGACACGGGGGGATGGGTGGTCAACTCGGATGATATCTTCGAGGAAGAAATCAGAAAGCAGGTGATCATCGCCACCGAAGAGGCCGACATGGTACTCTTTCTCGTGGATATTGCCAACGGTGTGACTGACTGGGACATGGATGTGGCACAGATTCTGAGAAAGACCAAACTGCCCGTCATCCTCGTAGCCAACAAGGCCGATGACAATACCATGCTCTATTATGCAGCCGACTTCTACCGGCTGGGACTGGGCGACCCCGTCTGCATCAGCGCTGCCACTGGGAGCGGCACGGGCGACCTGCTCGACCTCGTGCTCGAGAACCTCAAGGACGTGAAGCCCGAGGAACTGGAAGAGGGCATACCCCGATTTGCGGTAGTAGGCCGTCCCAATGCAGGAAAAAGCAGCATCATCAACGCCTTTATCGGCGAGGAGCGGAATATCGTGACGGAGATAGCAGGAACCACCCGCGACAGTATCTATACGAGATACGACAAGTTCGGATTCGACTTCTATCTCGTCGACACTGCCGGCATCCGACGCAAAAACAAGGTGACGGAAGACCTGGAGTTCTACAGTGTGATGCGCTCCATCCGCGCCATCGAGAACAGCGACGTGTGCATCCTCATGCTCGACGCCACACGAGGCATCGAGGCCCAGGACATGAACATCTTCCAACTCATCCAGAAGAACAACAAGAGCCTCGTGGTGGTGGTGAACAAATGGGACCTCGTGGAGGACAAGTCACAGAAAGCCATCGACACCTTCGTGAATGCCATCAGAAACCGCATGGCCCCCTTCACCGACTTCCCCATCGTCTTTGCCTCGGCACTCACCAAACAGCGCATCTTCAAGGTATTGGAGACAGCCAAGGATGTTTATCTGAACCGCAAGGTGAAGATTGGCACCTCCAAACTGAACGAGGTGATGCTGCCCTTGGTGGAAGCCTTCCCGCCACCCTCCATCAAAGGCAAATATATCAAAATCAAGTATGTGTCACAGGTGCCCAACACGCAGATTCCCACCTTCGTGTTCTACGCCAACCTGCCGCAGTATATCAAGGAACCCTACAAGCGATTCCTGGAAAACAAGATTCGCGAGAACTGGAAACTGACCGGCTCTCCCATCCATATCTTCATCCGACAGAAGTAACCCATGAAGAGACGATTGACTTGCTGCCTGGCGACCCTCGTCTGCCTCGTCTTCTCCTGCAAGGAGGAACCAAAGGCAGAGGAGCTGGCCGCCAAGGCGGCAGAGAACTATTACCGGCTATTGATGAACGGCCACTACGACCGGTTCGTTGACGGCATTGCCGATGCGGACAGCCTGCCCGCCGACTACCGCGAACAACTGCTGGTGAACGCCAAACAGATGATGGCACAACAGCAGAAAGAGCATCAGGGCATTCACGACATCAAGACGGTGAAGGCACAGATAGACTCCACCGCAGAGCATCAGGCACAGGTGTTCCTGCTGCTCTGCTTCAACGACAGTACGGAAGAGGAGATAGTCGTGCCCATGGTCAGCCGCGGCAAGGAATGGCGCATGAACTGACCACCAGCAACGTTATGAATGCAGGGATGACTGCTGAGAGAGATAGGTATGACGCATCTTTTTCAGCAAGTCACTGGCAAAGATGAAGTCGGTGAGTTTCTCATTGTCTGACTGCATGATGTCTTTGCTCTCTCCCCGCCATTCCATCTCGCCCTGGTAGATGAACAGGATATTCTCACCGATACCCATCACAGAGTTCATGTCGTGGGTATTGATGATGGTCGTGATATTATACTCCCGGGTGATGCTGTGGAGCAAATCATCGATGACCAGCGAGGTCTTGGGGTCAAGGCCCGAATTGGGCTCGTCGCAAAAGAGATACTTGGGATTCAGCGCGATGGCACGGGCAATGGCCACGCGCTTCTGCATACCCCCGGAGATTTCTCCGGGGTATTTTGTTTCAGCTCCGGTCAGATTCACACGGTCGAGACACACACGGGCACGTTTCACGCGGTCACGATACGTCATATTGGAGAACATATCGAGCGGGAACATCACATTCTCCAGCACCGACTGGGAGTCGAAAAGGGCTGCACTCTGGAATATCATACCCATCTCGCGGCGCAGCATGATTTTCTCCTTCTTGGTCATGCCCATGAAGTCGCGTCCGTCATAGAGTACCTGTCCACTGGTGGGGTCGAGCAGACCAACCAGATTCTTGATGAGCACGGTCTTGCCACTGCCACTCTGACCGATAATCAGGTTGGTCTTGCCGTTCTCAAAGACAGTGGAGATGTCTTTCAGCACTTTCTTTTCGCCGAAAGACTTGCAGAGGTGTTTGATTTCAATCATGACAGGAGTTGGGTTAAGAAGACATCACTACAGAGAATGAGCACACTCGAACTGACCACCGCATCGGTGGAAGCCTTGCCCACATTCACCGAACCGCCTTCGACCGTATAGCCGAAATAGGCCGGAACGCTGGCGATGATGAAGGCGAAGAAGAGGCTCTTGATGATACTCATCCAGACAAACCAATCCTTGAAGGAGTGCTGCAGACCAAGCGTCAGATCTTCGGGAGCCAGCACATGGCCGATATAGGCTGTCGCATAAGCCCCCAAGATGCCGGTAGCTGATGAGAAGATAACCAGGAAGGGCATGATGGTAATCAGCCCAAGTATCTTGGGAAGAATCAGATAAGAGGCAGAGTTGACACCCATGATATCGAGGGCGTCTATCTGCTGCGTGACACGCATGGTGCCAATCTCGGAAGCGATGTTGGAACCAACCTTGCCCGCCAATATCAGACACATGATCGAGGAGGAGAACTCCAACAACAGAATCTCACGGGTGGTATAGCCGGTGACCCAACGGGGCATCCACGGACTCTGGATATTGAGTTTCATCTGGATGCAGATGACGGCTCCGATGAAGAAGGATATGAGCAATACAATACCGATGGAGTTGACACCCAGTTGGGCCATCTCCTTCACATATTCCTTGAAAAACATACGCATGCGCTCGGGGCGTGAAAAGGTGCGCCCCATCAGCATCAGATACTTGCCCAGCGTATTCAGCCAGCGTAAAATGAGCATATTCTATCTATTTTTCGTCTTTTTGCTTGCAAAATTAATCAAAAAGCGCAAAAAAACCACAACTTAATGAATAGTTTTTGATTAATTCAACGATTATCAGCGCTTTTTTAGTATTTTTGCAAGTAAATTATCGGATATGAACGAAACGGAAAGCATGAACATGAAGACCGAAGCCCAGGAGAGCATGGTACTCAGGGCTGAGGGACTGGTGAAAAAATACGGCAAGCGGACGGTGGTGAACGATGTGTCCATCAGCGTGAAGCAGGGAGAGATTGTGGGACTGCTCGGACCAAACGGTGCCGGCAAGACCACCTCGTTCTATATGACAACCGGACTGATTGTGCCCAATGCAGGACACATCTACCTGAACGACCAGGAAATCACCAACTATCCCGTCTACAAACGGGCGAAGGCCGGCATCGGCTATCTGGCACAGGAAGCCTCGGTGTTCAGGAAGATGAGCGTAGAGGACAATATCCTGAGTGTGCTGGAGATGACGGGCAAACCACGAGACTATCAGCTGGATAAACTGGAAAGCCTCATCAAGGAGTTCAGGCTCGGAAAAGTGAGAAAGAACATGGGCGACCAGCTGTCGGGCGGCGAGCGGCGCCGAACAGAGATTGCACGCTGTCTGGCCATCGACCCGAAATTCATCATGCTCGACGAACCCTTTGCCGGTGTAGACCCCATCGCCGTGGAAGATATCCAATACATCGTCTGGAAGCTGAAGGACCGCAACATCGGCATCCTCATTACCGACCACAACGTACAGGAAACACTCTCCATCACCGACCGGGCCTATCTACTCTTCGAAGGACGCATCCTCTTCAAGGGCAAGCCACAGGAACTGGCCGAAAACCGTATTGTCAAAGAAAAATATCTCGGTACGGGATTCATTTTCAGACAAAAAGACTTCCAACAGCTCGACGAGACGCGCAAGGCCAAGGAGGCGGAAGAGGATGCCCAGAACAGGTAACTAACAACTGACGTCGGGATGGCAGCACACAACCACCCCAAAACAAGTAATATGGAAATCCATCTGAGACAGTCTTTTCCCGAACTGATGAAGGGAAAAAAGATTTTGTATGTACACGGCTTCGCCTCGTCGGGCCAGTCGGGAACGGTGGAAAGCCTCAGGCAGCTCATGCCGGGGGCTACTGTCATCGCGCCCGACCTGCCCATCCATCCCGCTGAAGCCATCGAACTGTTGCAGAAGACCTGCCAAGAGGAACAGCCCAACCTCGTCATCGGAACCTCCATGGGCGGTATGCTCGCCGAACAGCTGAGGGGAGTGGACCGCATTCTCGTCAATCCCGCCTTCCAGATGGGAGAAACCATCCTGAAAAACAACATGCTGGGAAAGGTGGTGTTCCTGAATCCAAGGAGAGACGGCATGCAGGAGTTCATGATGACCAAACAGTTGCAGGCAGAATACCAGGCAACCACCGAGGCCTGCTTCCAGCACATCGAGGAGGAAACGGCACAGGTGTATGGTCTCTTCGGAATGGAAGACCCAGTGGTCCACACCTACCCCATCTTCACCCAGCACTACCACCAGGCACTGCGCTTTCACGGGGAACACCGGCTGAACGACAGCATCCTGCTCCACAGCGTGGTTCCCGTCATCAGATGGATTGACGATGCACAGGAGGGACGCCAGCGGGGCATCGTCTATATCAGCATAGAACAGACGATGGAGAAAAACGGCACGCCGCTGCCCAGCCTGCTCAAAGCCTACAGGATGCTGATAGAGAACTATGATGTCTACCCCGTGGCCCAACTGCCCACCAACGACAAGGGCTATGCCGCCCACATGCAGGAATGGTGCGAAGAGCATCTCGGAGTGGCCAGCTGGAACAAGCTGACCCTCACCAACCGCAAAGACCTGCTCTACGGCGACTATCTGATTGATGCCCTCAAATGCAACCGATCCGAAGAATTCATGGGTACGAGAATCGACTTCGGATCGGATACGTTCAAGACGTGGGATGATATCATCACCTTCTTTGAGCGTTTAGGAGGGCAATAAGGCCACTCCCAGTTGTTTCTTGCCATCCATCATAATCTTCAACGGACGTTCGAACCGGACGTGGCGCACATACTGTGTCTCCTCTACAGCCGGCATGGCATCCAGGATGTCCTGCCTGAAGATGCCGTCACCATTGTAGGTATTGATGGTGAAATAACCCACACCGAAGGAGGTGAGATTCTGGAAGAAATGGGTTCCCTGACTGGGATCCACACGGTAGTTCTTGAGTCCCAACTCCACAATCACCTTGGAAGCACTGATATGGGGCCACTTCACAGGTATGCCCAACCAGGAGTCGCTGGAGCCCCAACGCCCCGGTCCCACCAGCACGTAATTGGTACCGGCATCGAGGAATTTACGGTTGATGCGCTCCACGTCTACAGCGATGGCGGGATTGTTGACCGCGGTGAAATGGTCGTCCACCTTCACATAGACCACATCCGTCACCTCCTCACTGATACCATGGCCCAAAGAATTCCGGGAACGCAACAGGCAACGCCCATCGGCAATCTGGGTCAAATCCTCATCCAGCATCTGCTTGCTGTCGACGATGGGACGAATCTGGAGGAGATAGAAATTGCCCGTACGGTCTTTGTTGAGATTGCAGGCAAACTCTATTTCCACGGGACGGCGCATCTCCATGGCACCAAACTTCTGTGACATCTGGAGCAGTTCGGGAAGGGGGAAAACACCTTGCTGCAAGACTCCACAGAAGGAAATAACCTTACGGCCTCCCTCGTAAATACCATCCCGGATCACCTGGTCGTAGGGGTCATAAGTGGAGGCTATGAAATCGAGCGAACCATCCTTGTCGGCTTCCTTCACCCGCAGGTTCCGGATGTTGAATCCGTCATCCACCTTGAAATCCCTCCCCACATGGGTCATGTCGAGCGCATAGAAACGGGTCTGTGTGTCGCGAAGTGCCGTCTCCATCTCACTGGTCTGCAACACCTGATGGGGATGGTAGGGACTGACGCGCAAGGTCTGTCCACCGTCTACGATATATTTGCCCAAACCCAAGGCGAGACTGGCAATACCCTCCTCGGCTTTCTCGTCGCCGATGGGATAGTAGTTGATGGAACGGAGCACACCGCTGAAGTTGGGATAGTAGCGGTCGCCATACTGTGTGCCCACTACCTCCTGCAGGATAACGGCCATCTTTTCCTGATCAATCACATTGCTGGTGGCGGTCATGTATGCCTTGGAGTCTTTATAATAGACTGAGGCATAGACGGCCTTGATGGCACAGGCCAACATGTGGAGCATCTCGTACTTATCCTCCAAATAGGGAATCATGTAGGTGGAGTAGATGCCGGCAAAGGGCTGGTAGTGGCTGTCCTCCAACAGCGAGGAGGAACGGATGGCGATGGGCGACTTCACCGCATCGAAGAAGGTGAAGAAGTCGGCAATGAGCGAATCGGGCAACTGTGCCTTCAGGAAATGGGCGAGAATCTCATCGTCAGAGGCATCACTCAGCGCTATCTGATAGAGATTGTTCGTGTCCATAAACTCATCGAAAATATCCGTACACAATACCACCGTGCGCGGAATACTCACCGTAACGCCCTCGAACTGGTTGAGTTCGGGATGACGCTTGATGATGTTGTCGAGGAAAGCCAGTCCCCTACCCTTGCCTCCCAACGAGCCGTCACCGATGCGGGCAAAGTGGCTGTAGGCATCAAACTTGCCACGGTCGAACACGGCCACTACACCGATGTTCTTCATGTGGCGGTACTGCACAATGGCATCGAAAATAATCTGCCGGTGGGCATCCACATCCTGCAACTTGCGCCAGGTGACATGCTTGAGGAAAGCGGACACGGGGAAGATGGCCCGCGCACAGAGCCAGCGGCTCATGTGGTTGCGCGAGATATGGTAGAGCATGGAGTCATTGGGAATCTTGAAGATATTGTCCTGCAACTCCTTGAGGCTCTTGATGCGCATGATTTCCTCTTTGGTGGTGGGGTCACGGAAGATGAAGTCACCGAATCCCATGTGTTCCTCGAGCAGGCGTCTGAGGTCTACGCTCATCTTCTTCGAGGTCTTATCGACAAAACGGAAGTTCTCAGCTTCCGCCTTCTGCCGGTTGGCCGACTCCGAACTCTGGAGAATCAGCGGCACGAACTCGTCACGGCGGCGTATCTCCCGCAACAGTTTCAGGCCAGCCTCGGGGTCCTTCTCCATCCTTTCTGGCGAATAACAGATGCCTATCTTGTCGTCGGTCATCAACCCATGAATCGGGAAACGGGTGTCGCTGATGACTCCTAATGTATTGTCGGCATACTTCTCGTAGATTTCCATGGCCTCGTCGTAACTACGGGCAAGCACCACCTTGGGACGGCCGCGCTTGCGCTGCGAGGCCGCATGGGGGTTGAGAGCCTCAGTGGAGAAGCGTTTGCTCTGCTGCAGGATATAGTTGTACAGATTGGGCAGAATGGCAGAATAGTCGCGGATACCATCCTCAACGAGCAGAATCATCTGCACGCCTGCCTCCTGGATGTCATGCTCCAGGTTCATCTTGTCCTCTATCAGCTTGATGATGGAAAGAATCAGGTTGGTATTGCCCAACCAACAGAATATATAGTCGAACATCGAGAGGTCTTCGTCCTGCATACGGCGGGTAATGCCATGAGAGAAGGGGGTGAGCACCACACAGGGGATATCAGGCGAATCCTGCTTCACCTGGCGCGCCACGTCAAAGGCGTCGTTGTCCGCTGTACCCGGCATGCAGATGACCAGGTCGATGGCCGTACTCTTCAATACCTCATTGGCTTCCTCAGTAGTACTCACCTGACGGAATGTGGGAGGATAGCGCAATCCCAAATCCATATACTCGTCGAAGATTTTCTCATCCACTCGTCCGTCGTCTTCGAGCATAAAGGCATCATAGGGATTGGCCACAATCAACACATTGAAGATGCGCCTGGTCATCAGATTGACAAACGACACATCTTTCAGATAAAATTTATTCCACTCCTGGGGTATCTTTGCTTCCATAGCGCGTCTCTTTGAATTGGGGTTGGTGATAGAGGTTGTTAAGTTTGTTGAGGCTACAAATTTATAAAAAAAAGTGGATTCTTGAGAATAAATAGGAGAAAAATTAACCGAAGGGGATAAAAATAACGGCTATATGAGTACCACCCATCGTGGATGGTACATCATATAGCCGTTTGGCTTGACCAATGGGGACAACAATAAGTTGCCGCCCACCAAAGCTTATTTCAACAGAATTTCCTGGTTAGGAATCACTCGTTGTCCTTCTTTTCTCCTTCGTCAGCAAAGTCAAGCACATTCTTGCGGTTGGCCTGAATACGTTCATATTCTTCCTTGCTGCCCACAATGAGCTTCTCAAACTCGCGGAGACCAGTACCGGCAGGGATGAGATGGCCGCAGATAACGTTCTCCTTCATGCCTTCGAGATAGTCAACCTTACCACGGATGGCAGCCTCATTAAGCACCTTGGTCGTCTCCTGGAAGGAGGCGGCAGACATGAAGCTCTTGGTCTGGAGGGCGGCACGGGTGATACCCTGCAGAATCTGGGTAGAAGTGGCAGCCACAGCATCACGCACCTTCACAGTCCTCAAGTCGCGACGCTTCAGCGACGAGTTCTCATCGCGCAGCTTGCGAGCCGTCACGATCTGACCGGGCTTGAAGAGTTCACTGTCACCGGCATCGGTTACCACCTTCTTGCCCCAGATGCGGTCGTTCTCCTCGGCAAAGTCGAGTTTGTCGACAATCTCCTGCTCGAGGAA
>JAEDMP010000128.1 GCA_016302965.1 Bacteroidaceae bacterium | reverse complement strand
TCGGTGGTGACGGTGCTTCTTACGACATCGGTTACGGTGGTCTCGACCACGTTATTGCAAGTGGTGAAGATGTAAACATCCTCGTTCTCGATACTGAGGTTTACTCTAACACCGGTGGTCAGGCTTCAAAGGCTACTCCTCTTGGTGCCATCGCACAGTTTGCCGCTCAGGGTAAGCGCATCAAGAAGAAGGACATCGGTATGATTGCCACCACCTACGGATATGTTTACGTGGCTCAGATTGCCATGGGTGCCGACCAGGCCCAGTGTCTGAAGGCTATCCGCGAGGCCGAGGCTTATCCCGGACCTTCTCTCATCATCGCCTACGCTCCCTGTATCAACCACGGTCTGAAGATCAAGGGCGGTATGGGCAAGAGCCAGGCTGAGGAAGGACGCGCCGTTGAGTGTGGCTACTGGCACCTCTGGCGTTACAACCCCGCCCTCGCTGCCGAAGGCAAGAACCCGTTCTCTCTCGACTCCAAGGAGCCCGACTGGAGCAAGTTCCACGACTTCCTCATGGGTGAGGTTCGCTACCTCTCAGTCAAGAAGGCTTATCCCAACGAGGCCGAAGAGCTCTTCGCCGAAGCCCAGAAAATGGCTCAGCAGCGCTACAAGACCTACGTTCGCCAGACCAAAATGGACTGGAGCGACGAGAACGCCTAATCTTCTGAACAATCACAAGAAATGAAGCCCAAGCGGCTTTCATTCCATCCCATTTCTGCCGCATTTCCCATCCGTGGGGGATGCGGCAAAATGTAATCATTCTTAACAAACATGACAACAAATCTGACCAAAACAAACAGGTGGGTGGCTGTGTGTGCCGCCTGGATGATGATGGTTGGGGGGACAACAGCCTCCTTCGCCACACAAGTGAACCATCAGGTAACTACACACCCAACAAGCCAAACAGAGAGCACCAAACCAACAACCCTCACAGAAATGGTCCAGGAGCAGGCCCATCGCATAGCCCAAAGCATAGCTCAGCCGAAAAGGGGCAGCCAATGGTTCCGGATGGGGGCTGACCGATCACGACTGGCATTGCAACAAATGATTGACCGATGCTCTGAACTGGGCGGAGGTACGGTGGAACTGGTTGCCGGAAAGTATGAGATGGATGGGGCTATCGTGATGAAAAGCGGCGTTTGCCTCTATCTGAGGGATGGAGCGACATTGGTGTTCAGTCCCAATCCGGATGCCTATCTGCCCGTAGTGGCCACCAGATGGGAAGGAACGGAACTCTATGGACGTTCGTCGATGATTTATGCCTACGGCGCCCACGACATCATCATCAGGGGCGAGGGCAACGCTACCATCAATGCCTCAGGACAGGAGATGGCAAGATGGGGAATGCCCATCGGGAAAGAGGAATTTGAAGAGATTATCCACGGCACCCATGGGGAGACACCCGAACGGAGTGATGTGGAGCGACTCAGACAAATGGGCGAAGACCTTACACCTGTGGAGCAACGGGTGTTCGGAAAGGGAACCAAACTGCGCCCCTGTGCCATCGAGATGAACAATTGCCAGCGGATTCTCATTGAGGGCATACGTCTGGAAAACAGTCCTTTCTGGTGCATCCACCCCCTCTATTGCGAGGACGTGACCGTGAGAGGTGTGACCATCGACTCCCACTTTCCCAACAACGACGGCTGTGATCCGGAATCGAGCCGCAGGGTGCTGATAGAGGACTGTACATTCAGGACCGGCGATGATGCCGTGGCCATCAAGTCAGGACGCGATGCCGACGGACGGAGGGTGGCACGCCCTTCGGAGGATATCGTGATACGCAACTGCAGGTTCTTCAGCAAATGCAACGGACTCTGTATAGGATCGGAGATGTCGGGAGGCGTGAGAGGTGTCTACATGTCGAACATCGAGATTGGGAATGTAAAGAACGCACTGCTCTTCAAGTCGAACCTCGACCGTGGAGGATATATCGAGAACGTGTGGGTGGACTCCATCTCCATTGCCAGTGCGGCCGGAGCGGTGCTGCGCTTCGAGACCAACTATTTCGGCTATCGGGGTGGCCGCTATCCCGCCCGCTATGCCCACTTCAACATCGGTAGGGTGAAGGCGGCCCAAGCGCTCGCCTACGCCATCTATTACGATGGCAATGCCGAGGAACCCATCCGTGACATCCTGGTGAGCGACTTCTGTGTGGACAAGGCACTGCATGCCCACTATCTCTACCAGACACGCAACTGCCGCTTTGACAACTGCAGAGTGAACGGACAGTTACTGCCCCCTACCCTGCCCGAGAGCAAAGAGCGCCAGCAGTGTGACGTCTGGTAACTATGAGCCCTGAAGCGTTTCCACTTCTTCGCATGCCACCATCTCCACTCCCCGATATACGACATATACCTTGTGGAGGGTGGTATGCCCGATGTTGTCGTTCACGTTCACCGTATCGGCATAGCGGCATAACTGCGCCTCGGCCTGCTTCACGGCAGCTTTCACTTCTGCCTCCGTCGCCTGGCTCTTTAGGTATTTCAATTCGATGATATATGAATGTTCCATATCCTTGTATATCTCGCAACGCGGGCGGAGGAAGACATCGGCATAGCCGTTCTGGTTGTCAAGTTCGGAGA
>JAEDMP010000127.1 GCA_016302965.1 Bacteroidaceae bacterium | reverse complement strand
ACTACAATGGCTTCCCCACCCATACCACCACCATCCTGCAAGGCATCCGCAACAAACTGGGCAACGTACGCTACATCATGGGCTGCGGCCTCACTGACAACCAGGTGATGGAGAGCCGCTTCGCCCGGATGCGCACAGCCGATGGCCAGCCCGGCATGACCGCCACCTACTGGAACAACGAGAAGCAGCAGGGCACCCCTGCAGCCACCCTTCGCATCACCGAACCGCTGAGTCTGAGCAATGGCGGTGCCACGGTGTTTGCCCCCGGTGTACAGTTAGAGCATTTCTCAGCCCGCTACGAAGGCTACTATACCCCGACAGCCGATGAGACACTCACCATTACCTTCAGTTGTGATGACCTCGGCGTGCTGGTCGTAAACGGTGATACGTTGGCCAATGTGCGCAAGCACAGTGACTGGTTGGGCAAGGGACAGCAGGACGTGAAGATGAAGGCCGGCGAACGGTACCATATTGTTTTCCATTATACCCAGAAGACCGACATGGCCACCCTCGCCTTCGACTGCGGCCAGTACGTGACGAAGACCCCGGCAGAGGTTGTTGCCGAGATTGGTTCTGCCAGCACCGTAGTGTTCGTTGGCGGCATCTCTCCCCGCTTGGAGGGTGAGCAGATGAAGGTAGAGGTACCTGGCTTCAAGGGAGGCGACCGTCTGACCATTGAGTTGCCCGCCGCCCAACGCGAGATGCTTGCCGCCCTGAAACAAGCCGGCAAGCGGGTGGTATTCGTCAACTGTTCGGGCAGTGCCATCGCCTTGGAACCCGAGAGCCGCAACTGCGAGGCCATCGTCCAGGCATGGTATGGTGGCGAGTGTGGTGGCGAGGCCGTAGCCGATATACTCTTTGGCGATGTGAACCCGAGCGGCAAACTCCCCATCACCTTCTACCGCAACGACCGCCAGTTGCCCGACTTTGAGGAATACCGTATGACGGGTCGCACCTACCGCTTCTTCCAGGGCCGTCCGCTCTTTGCCTTCGGCCATGGCCTGAGCTACACTACGTTCACGTACAGCAAGCCCCGCTACCGTAAGGGACAGCTGCAGGTGACGGTCACCAACAGCGGCCAGCGCGACGGAGATGAGGTGGTACAGGTTTATTTGCGTAATCCCCAAGACAAAGAAGGTCCGCTGAAGACGCTTCGCGCCTACCAGCGCATATCGCTGAAGGCGGGTGAGAGCAAGCAGCTGAGCATCGACCTGCCACGCGAACGCTTCGAGTGGTGGGATGCCGAGACCAACACCATGCGCGTGAAGAAAGGAACTTACGAGCTGTTGGTTGGCGGCAGCAGCGAAGACAGCCAACTGAAACGCCTAAGTGTGAAACTATAGGACATGAAAAGAGGTGGACGACTTGCCCACCTCTTTTTATTTCCGTTTCATCATGATGCCAGTGAAGATGCGCCCGCAAAGGGGACCTTGTCGCCGGGCGGAGAAATAGTCTTCATTCTGTGTATAGGTGCAGACAGGACTGATTTGTATGTGCTTCGTAACCACACCTTGCATTTCAAGCTGCAGCTGGTTGCATCGTTTCAGATCGATATGCCATTTGTCATATCTGCGGGCGATACATTCCATCCGGAATCCAGCCGCATGGAACTGTTCGTATACCTCATCGCCTACCTCAAACTGCTCCATCGAGATGCCTGGTCCGATGATGGCTTGGAGCTTTCCGGGATTTGTGCCGAAGTGTAATTCCATCTCCTTCACCGTCTTTCCGACGATTCCAGCCACCGTTCCTCGCCATCCTGCATGGATGGCCGCTGTGGCATGATGCTCCTCGTCGTGGAGCAACACCGGAATGCAATCGGCAGTGGAGACACCGATACAGATGCCCTGCACGTCGGTGATGAGGGCATCCACTCCGTGGAGCAACGTCATGCGCACCCGAGGGTTCAGACTCAACAACTCCTGCCCCACCATCCTCACCTGCGTCTGATGCGTCTGATGGGGCATGACCAAATAGTCTGTTGGGATTTGCAGCTGTTCACAGAGCAAAGCCTCATTGGCCACCACATCCATTTCGCGGTCTCCGCAATAGCGGTTGATGTTCATCGATGCGTAAGCGCCCTTGCTCACTCCTCCGTGCCTCATGGTGCTGAATGCCACCAGGCGTTCATCGTTTGTGAAATAATTCAGTTGAATATTCATGACAAATGGTCGATAATCTTGGATGAATGGTTGATTTTGTTTCTTTATATCGTTTGCAAAGGTAACAAATATTCGGGAGATGTCAAATGAAATAAAGATGTGATTTTTGACATTTTCCTGTAATCATTGGAAAAATCGGAAAATAATATATACCTTTGCACCAAATATTCCTATCATTATGAAAATAGCTATCATCGGAGCAGGAGCCGCAGGTTGCTTTGCCGCCATCCACATCCGCAAACATCTGCCCCAAGCCGACATCACCCTTTATGAGGGCGGCAAGAAAGCCTTGGCCAAGGTAGCGGTCACTGGCGGTGGCCGTTGCAATCTCACCAATTCCTTTGCCCAGGTGGGCAGTCTGGAGAGCATCTATCCGCGTGGCTCACGGCTCATGAAGCGGCTGCTTCGCGAGTTCAGTCATGAAGATG
>JAEDMP010000014.1 GCA_016302965.1 Bacteroidaceae bacterium | reverse complement strand
ACATTTCCTTATGCTCAGGGTTATCACGTACAATCATCAGTTCACCGTTTGTAATCAGCTCATTTTTCTGCAATGGAGTGGCGGCGTTATTAATTTGCTCCAAGAGTTGCTCTATCTCACCTTTGGTCAGTGGATAGTCACTCAAACGTTCTGGCTTGCGGTTGTTGTTAAAGACTATGTTTGCCCAGTTCTTTATCAAGTCTTCTTCCGATGGATTAATAAAGACATCATCCACCCAGCCTTTCTCCTTAACAAGCAGATTGACCAAGTCTTTTTCAAACGGAAGTTCGTGTTCGTACATAGCAGAATCAGTTTTGAACGTTGACAAACATTTTTTCAAGGAATGATTTCTTCAGCGAGCGCAACTTGTTGAGTTTTTGCTCCTGTGCAGTAATAAGAGTATCGAGACGGGAGAAGAAGTTGGCAATGTAAATTTGTTCTTTTTTGTCAAGAGGGTACCTGACGACAATGCCCTTTAGCTGATTATATTTAAGGTTCCACGTGTCGGATGTTAGACCTTGCGAATTGAGTTCAAAAATATGAATCATTTGTTTGGTCTTAAAGAGGCAAGCAAAAAATCGAGAGTCTATATTATCTCGCGGAGTTATAACAGTATATGCAGGGCTTAGTATACCATTATAGGGAGAATAACCACTTGCACCTTGCCACATTCGCATCGAATTATATGCAATATCTCCTTCTCTCACAACCTTATAATTAGATGTATCACCGATGTGAACTGTTCTATCAAGTTCTTTTGCTTTTCTTACTCCAGAATTGATGGTAACAGAAATCATCTCTCCTTTTCCTGAACGTTCTTTCCTCTCAGAAAAACACTCACCAATACTATTTTCTGTCCAATCACCCGTAAAACCTTTAAACCTTATCTGCGGAATCGTTTCACCTTCCTTAGGGAACAACTTCTCAAGCAAGGCAATCTTCATGATGTCTGGCATTCCTGTTGAAAGAGTATTCTTTAATTCATTACATGCTTGCATATCAAATTCCGGCCCAGTCAGTTCATCGAGCATAGCTGATAATTCGCGACTTGCGTCAATTATATTATGTTCTATTTCCATTAGGCCTGTCTCGTACTTGACTGCAAGATTTGTTACTTTGGCTGTCAAATCTTCTATAATAGCCTGAGGTATAGACAACAAATTCTCATGCACAGGAAGTACCCATTTCTCATGCAACAGCATTATGACCTGTTCGTCTGTAAGATTTTCGATGGTGGTCTTTGTATGCTCGTGCAAGTCTTTCTCTCTGGCAGAGATTTCTTTTTTCAGAGTCTTTACCTGCTCTGTTTTTGATATAACCTGAATTAATACCCATTCAATACTATTTTCTGGGAATTGATATCCAAAGCGAATATCATTCATTCGCTGCTGAATATTCTTTTTAGAATAGGTTCCATCCTTCGAAGATTCTATAGACTTCCAATCTACAGCGGAGTTGGCAGCAATAAATGCCAACTTTTCTTGTTTCTTGGCCTTGCCTTCCAACAGGACAATATATTTGTTCAGAATATCAAGTTCTTCTGATTCGATAGCGTTGAGAGCTTCGCAGAGACCTTCATCCACTTTACTCATATCAAACTCCGTGTTGTCATCATTAAGATAAGTTTCTTTATCCTCTTCGGACATTTCCTGTATCAAATCAGCAAAAGAAGCAATGGTACGATCCAACTCTTCTCTTTTTTGCAGTAAAGTGTCGTATTCATCTTTCAGAAGATTTTTCTGTACAAGTTCGAATGGGAAAATATGGCCTTTCCAGCCTTTCTGAATCTCTTTGTCATCTTCCTCCTCTTTGATAGACTTCTTAATCAACATGTTAGGATCAACAAGCCTGGCTGCTTGAAAACCTTCAGTTTGCAGCATTTCGAGGTCGGTATAGATACCCTTCCATTGGTTGTCAAGAAGCTGATAGGCATCATATCTATCAACGAGTGGGCAACCATTAAAACGGTTATATAAATCCTCTGCAAGAATACTTTCTTCTTGGTGAATATCCAGATCAAGCATCTTGTCAATTATACGGCTGTCGAGGTATTCAGGCAACGATTTAAGACTCTCATGTATCGATGTTTCCCATTCTGTGACATCTGTATTTTCCCGTATGCCTCGGTTCACATCCTCTGTAGTAAGATAAGAACATGGTGTGCCATTCTTAGGGGTAAACAGATCAGTACGAAGTGAAGGGAAAGTTTGCCAGTATTTGTTCAATATGTCAATCTCATGATTGGGTATGCCGCCATACATGATTCCATAGGCATCCCAAGTTTCAAGAGCATCAGAAGAATCTACATAACGTGGGAAGTTGAGGTTATAATCGTTATCTTCACGAATAGTCTTACGGCTTACCAAACATGAGAATTTCGGTGTTACAGTACGATTGATGACTGTGTCGGCTATGCGGCGAATGTCAGAGGCAGTAAGCTTGTTTTTCTTTCCATCTTTCACAGACAATCTAGAAGCATCAACAAAAAGCACATCAGTAGTAGGGCGATTGCGCTTCAGCACCATGATAAGGGTTGCAATACCTGTTCCAAAGAAAATATCTGCAGGTAAGCCAATGATTGCATCTATATTATTATTGTCTATCAGATTCTTTCGGATATTATAGTCTTCACCAGGGCGGAACAATACACCATGAGGAAGAACAATG
This sequence comes from Bacteroidaceae bacterium, assembly GCA_016302965.1. Taxonomy (GTDB): domain Bacteria; phylum Bacteroidota; class Bacteroidia; order Bacteroidales; family Bacteroidaceae; genus Prevotella. The sequence continues at coordinate 37,551 of JAEDMP010000014.1, read as the reverse complement.
GTTACAATACCATCATCTTCGATATGGCATAAATCGTGCAAAAGGAAAGCATAGTCAGCTTTACCACGAGGTGCTAAACCGTATTCTTTAAAACGGGGGTCTTCCTCTTTGCCTTTTGGGTTCCAACTCTGGGAATAGGGGGGATTGCTTACAACAGCGTCAACAGTCTGTTTTGAATAGGTTCCTTCGATAATCTTTCCTTCTTCATTTTCATTAAAGAAAGGCCAATCGTCTTCCAGTGTGTCGCCACAACGAACTATGATATTGTCTGCGTCGATTCCACGCATCACCAAATTCATTCGCGTTAAGTTGTATGTGTTCTTTTTCAGCTCTTGGGCGTAATAAGTTACTTGGGATTTGTCTTTCTTGTATTTGGCGAATGCTTTGCCGATATTGATTAGCAGCGAGCCAGAGCCACTTGTTGGGTCATAGATTGAGATTTTCTCACGATTCTTAAGGTGGTCGGCAACAATCTCTGCCATAAGTGTAGCTACCTCGTGAGGTGTGTAGAACTCACCGGCTTTCTTTCCTGCGTTGGCTGCAAAGTTTTCAATCAGATATTCGTAAATGAATCCCAGCACATCATAATCTTGGCTTCCGTCAGTTGGAATATCTTTGATAAGTCGAATAAGCTTCACAATGGCTTTTGTACGATCTGCAGGTGTGCCACCCAAATTGGTAATTCCATCAGAAAGCGTCTTGAAAATATCTTTGAAAACACGCCGTTTGTTAGGTTCGGAACTGATGTGAGTGGTGAACGCATTTAATGCATCAGTCACATTTGAGACGCTGAAATCCACACCTATACTAAGCCATGTGGAGAACAGATTGTCATAGGAGATAAAGTAACCAAGGTTGTTCTGACAATAGCGCACAGTCTCCTTATCCTGGTCATTGAGGTAACTCTTGATGTCTTCGTCCGACCAATATGCCTTTTCTTTTAGGTGTCGAACTTCATTGTCCGAAAGGAACTTATAGAAGATAAAGCCCAGAATATAGTCCTTATATTCATTGGCCTCAATCTTCGATCGCATCTTATTTGCAGATGCCCATATTTTTGCTGCTAATTGTTGCTTGTTCATTTTGAATAGATAAACAATAGATATTATTAAACGTAATCTTGCAATGTTCTATCTTTGGGAATATATTTTAGCTCTTTATTCCTTTCTAGTAGAATATTTGCCAATCCAAACAAGTCATTTGGTGTTTCTGACCATTTATAAAAAATATCAATAAGTTCCTCCATATCTTCATTTGAAGCCATTCTGGAATCTGCCCCTCTTTTTCCAGAGGTAATATTTTCCTTTTCGTGATGAGATAACAGTGTGCATACCAAATTCCTAATGGGGCCATTTATTGCGGCATCCTTAGGAAGGATATTAGATAAGAATGACTGAATATTTCCATAAAAGAGATTGTATACTTGTTGTGGATTATGTGTGGAAATTCCCAGTTTTTCCTTCAATCCCACTCGCTCTTCGTCAAATCCGAAGAGATCTGCCTTTGATTCTCTACTATCTACTATCCTATCAATAGCAGTCATCAACTCTTCTACTTTTCTTTTTGTATTATCCATAATTATACTGCACTTTTAAATTCTTGACGCATTAATTCTATTGCTTCTCTCAGGTCTCGCAAACCAATTGGATCGAAAACTACATTTTTAATAGCCTTCTCAGTGCCAATAAGACAACTTGAAGAACCATATTTTCTAAATTCCACTGATTGCTTTTTACTATCAAGTCCTTCCAAATATACACCATAAATAATGGATGGATGTACATGAATTGCTTTTGCAGCCTTCATAACCATATGGCTGAGGCGTATTATTTGGGGAAGTTCTTCCCGATCAGACTGTTTGATTAACATGTTTAAGGCGAATGTATCTGCACTTTTCTCATTCAAAAACAAGTCTGGGTTATCTGTAGTAGTAATATGGTATGCTATTTTTTGAAGCATATCGTAATCGTTTAAAATGTGATACAGTTCATGGAGCAAAGACAACCATAATTTATGATATTTCTTATTCATGTCTGTAATAACAACACATGGCTTACCGTCAATTATCATAGTTGCGCCATATTTTCCTGTTCCGGAAACATAGGGTTGGGTTAAAACCGTAACACCTAAATTATATAATACCAATATCACTTTTTCATAACCGTGAATTTCATCGGTAGTATACTCATAGATATGTTTAACGAATTCTTCCAACAATTCTCTATCAAATGGGTTTGGATTATCTATCTTTTTAAAAGAATGGTATAGGCATTTTAACCAGAACTCGTTCATTCTTGCGGATTTCTGTTCTTTAATATAACGAGTTGATCTGCTAAAAAGAGCTTCTGGAAGGATAGCGAAAGTATCATACTCATATATATTTTGGAAGCCAAAAAAAGAACAGATTTGCTCTTTTATCTCATCTATCTTCGCTCTTTTTTTTATAAGACCTATTTCTTTTAAGGATGGGATATCAAACCTTGAATATAAAAACGACAATTTGGTTGACTCGTCAGAAATTTCTTCTGATGTCCCTTCAAGGTCATTCTTAAACCCTTGGATAAATTTTGCAGGCTCGATATCTAAGACCTGCATTATTTTTATAGCTTGTGCAAATTTAATGTCTCCACCTTCTGAAATATATTTTTCTAAGAAGCGACGATCAATACCCAATTGTTCTGCCAATGCAGAAACCGGTATCCCATTGGATTGAAGAAACACTTTCAGTTCTTCTCTTAATGAGACATTTTCATATTCTATATTGCATGTCTTCTTTATGATATACATAATTGTACAAATTTTGTGCAAAGATATAATATTTAACCGAGAATATTTCTATTTCAGTGTACAAAAATGTATATTATAAACATTATTTAACTGATTGTGTTCAATTTTCCGTGTTTACAAGTATCCGAACCATGCCTTCTGAGTTTGATACACCCCCCTTTGCTATATATGCGCAATGTGGACTAAACTTATTTCTTGTTCTTCACGGGTATGAAGTGATGCCAGCATCATGCAGATATCGTAGTGATTCCTGAGAGAAATGTCTTGCCCACACGCCTTCTGCCATAAATAGCTACAAACTTGGGGCGGAGGCTTTCATATAGTCTTTGAAGTTCTTTCTGTTCTTCTTTCCTGCCCATTATCTTTGCCATCATACAATGATTGATGTGAAAAAACATGCCCAAAGTTTTGCGCATATTCCTTTTTTTGATTACTTTTGCAGGCAAAACTAATCCTAATCAATTAATTAAAACTACTTAATCATGGAACAATCAATGAAAGGCAACAGCGGGTATCTGTTCTCCATCGTCCTTGTTGCTGTATTGGGAGGCCTGTTGTTCGGCTATGACACCGCCGTCATCTCCGGTGCCGAGAAGGGACTGCAGGCGTTCTTTATGGGGGCAAGTGACTTCACCTACACCAACGGATGGCACGGGTTCACCTGTGCCAGTGCGCTCATCGGATGCATCATCGGCAGCGCCCTTTCCGGTATGCTGGCCACCAGACTGGGGCGCAAGCGCTCGCTCATCCTGGCCGGTTTGCTCTTTTTCCTTTCCGCTCTGGGAAGCATGTATCCCGAGTTTCTCTTTTTCCAACAGGGCCAACCCTCGCTCTCGTTGCTCGTCGTATTCAATATCTACCGCATCATCGGCGGTATAGGTGTGGGGTTGGCATCCGCCATCTGTCCCATGTATATAGGAGAGGTGTCGCCCTCGCATATCCGAGGTATGCTGGTGAGCTGGAACCAGTTTGCCATCATCTTCGGCCAGTTGGTGGTTTATTTCGTCAACTTCCTTATTCTGGGTTCCAATGCCAATCCTGTCATTGAAATGGTCAACGGAGTCAACAAGATTGTCAATCCCGAGGCTGCCTCATGGACCATTGCCACCGGTTGGAGATATATGTTCGGCAGTGAGGCTTTTCCCGCCGGACTCTTCGCCCTGCTCATCTGTTTTGTACCCGAGACACCACGCTATCTCGTGATGATCGGCCAGGAGTCGAAGGCCCTGCATGTGCTGCAGCGCATCAATGGTGTTCAGGCTGCTGCCGAGATTCTCGAGAGTATCAAGTCGACGGTGACCGAAAAGACCGAGAAACTCTTCTCCTATGGCTTCCTCTGCATCTTCGTCGGCATCATGCTCAGCGTGTTCCAGCAGGCCATCGGTATCAATGCCGTGCTCTATTATGCGCCCCGCATCTTCGGCGACATGGGTATGGACAACCCGATGGTGCAGACCGTCATCATGGGTATTGTGAACATCTCGTTTACGCTCATCGCTGTCTTCACCGTAGAGAAACTGGGTCGCAAACCCCTGCTCATCATCGGCAGCATCGGCATGGCTGTGGGAGCGATGATGGTGGCCGTCACCTTTGGCAACAATGACTTCCGTATGCTCACCATGCTTGGCATCATGCTCTATTCTGCCTCGTTCATGATGTCGTGGGGACCCATCTGTTGGGTGCTCATCGCCGAGATATTCCCCAACACCATCCGTGGCAAGGCCGTGGCCATTGCCGTTGCCTTCCAGTGGATTTTCAACTGGATTGTCAGCTCCACCTTTGTGCCGATGTTCAACATGCACCTGGTTGAGGGTGACCATTTCGGCCATTGGTTCACCTACGGTCTCTATGGCACCATCTGCATCCTTGCCGCCCTCTTCGTCTGGCGCTTGGTACCCGAAACCAAGGGCAAGACCCTGGAAGACATGAGCCGTCTCTGGCGCAAATAATTGTATTCCCGAAAGCACATCAACTGTTTCAGCGCAACCTCACCTGGTGCTGCGCTGAAACAGTTTTTTTTTATGGTCTCCTTAACAGGGATTCCCATTCCCTCAGTTCAAGTATTATGATGGCATCTGATCAAGGATTATAAAAGTCTGAGAATAGGGTATTCAATTTGTTGTCAACAGCCATCTTGTATTTCTCATGATACCGCTTTTGTTTTATATTCCGCACTGCGGAACGTATATTCACCATTGCGGAATATACATTCACCATTGCGGAACGTACATTCCGCACTGCGGAATATAAAACAAAAGCCTGTTCTGATGAAATTCGAACAGGCTGTATACTATCATTTAATCAGTCATTGATGGCAAATCAAAATCTACTGGTTCTTTACCAGCTGGCAGAGAGTCGACTCTTCACGATTTGAGAGATGCAATACAACATTTTTATGAGGGAATGAGGCTTTGGAATCACTCTTTCCCCTTTTCCTTACACCATAAATCAGGCCGGTCTGTGATGATGCCGTCCACATCCATTCGTGGAGCATCCGTCCCATCTGTCGTCCACATTTTCACTTCTTTTCCGTGTTTGTGGATGTCGGCAATCAACTGATGGTTGAGTGCGCGGTAATAGAAGTTGAAGGATGCGACATAGTGGTACTTCTCATAACTGAAGCGCGTGATTCGCAGACCATCGACGATGAGGGGCAGGAAGGGGAGTTTGCAGATGAGCAGTTTTTCCACCCGTATGGCCGGTGCCAGTTCGTGTACCTTCTCTATCACATCGTCGGCAAACGACTGCACGACAATCCAATTCTCTGCCTCGTGTGCGTTGATGATGTCGAGCATCCTTTTCTCGATACCCGCATACGCATTCTTGTAAGGATACTTGATTTCCACCAGCAGTTTCACGTCCGAACCCTTGCTCCGTTCCTCTGCGAAGAGTTCCACCACCTCTTCGAAGGTGGCCACGTGGTCGCTGGTCGGTTCTCCATCCTTGTTCACGATATGCAAGCGGGAGATTTCCCGGTAGGTCATCTGGGCTATGGTTCCCGTACCGTCTGTCATGCGGTCGACTGTCGGGTCATGGCTGACCACAACAACCCCGTCGACAGTCTGGTGAAGGTCTATCTCAATCATATCGGCTCCGGTGGCAATACCCCGTTTGAGGCATGTCAGCGAGTTTTCGGCACCGATGCCGGCACCGCCACGATGCCCGATGATGGTTCTGTGGGCAATGCTGTTTTTGTCATAGCCATGGGCATAGAAAAAGGTATGCAGGAAGATACTTCCTATATAGATGGCCACAATGGACAAAACAATGATGAGGGCAATAATGGTCATACGCTTCATGATGAATGGGTTATTTTTGGAACAAGTGTTTAATCAGAATCTTGACCACCTGCTCAAACCATGCAAACGAGTTGCGCGACTTGGTGGTGGCTCCCATGGCCTCGATGGAGAAGGTGTCTACGGGACGGACGTTCAGCAGCGAGAATATCAGGAAGTTGCCGAACTTATGGGTCAGCACATCCTGCAGACTCTCTCCGCTGGGATTGTAGTTGAGGATGCTGTCCTGATAGGAGCTGATGCCGGGGAAGGGCAATGCCGAGAGTTCACGCTGGATGAAACTGTTGACCCGTTCCGGGCAGTAGTTCTTGGCGGTGCTCAACACATTGCCGATGAGTTTCACGATGCCATATTCGTAGATGCCTTTGCGGTGGGTTTCCACCTGGTCGATGCGGGCAATCTTCTCGTTGGAGTCATAACGTATCATGATGTATTTCAGCAGGTCGAGTGCCAGATTGTAGTAGCCCATATCGGTTACCAGTTCCATGATGTTGTCGATGAGGTGTATGAGCAGTTCGCGGTCGTTGTTTCCGATAGCCTCGTCGATGAGGTCATAGAAGGCGGGCACACAGCGCTCGTCTCCTTCGAGACAGCCACACTCGCCGGCATAGGTGCAATAGACAGCCGAATACCAACTCATGAGGTTGCGCTTGTATTTGCCGGCGGCATTGGCCTTCTCGCTGCGGTGTCCCTTGAAGAGTCCACGCAGCCGCCGTGTCCAGTCCACCGCCTCTTTGGCATAAAGGTCGAGCAGTTCGCGGTTGGTGGCCTTCGTCTTTACTGCTATCTGGTAGAGCGAATAGAGGATTGACATCTGCGCATAGTCGAACATACTCACCTTGCGGAAGTCATCGCAGAAGAAACTTCTGGCCACGGGAGCCACATTCTCCCAGTCGCATACGCCCATGATGATCATGATACGCTCCACGACAAAGAGGCTCAGCGAGTCACCGCTCTTGTAAGCCGAAAGGAGTTTGCGACGCATCCCGCGCCAGGCAGCCTCTTCACGATGCAGTGCAGCGATTCGGTCTGCGGGGGCGTTGCTGCCCAGTTCGGCGAGTTCCTTCCTCTCCACATGGAAGCAGCAGAACTTCATCAGTTCCGTGATGTCGCTTGGCTCCCACTTGGCTCCCTCGTAGTCGATACCGGCAAAGGTTTCCTTTTCCCAAAACGTTTGGTATTCCATCGCGTTGTTCACGTAATCGGTCTGGAAGGTCACCTGTCTCTTCATTGCCACCTGCAGGAAAGGCAGGATGGCCTTGACGAGATACAGGTTGCAGGTGAGATAGCGGAACAGCCCTTTCATCTCGTCGAGCATGTCAGCGGCCACCGGCTTCTCCTCCTTGGTCTGTCCGTCGGTTAGCATACTGTCGATAATCATCAGCACGGCCAGTCGGGTTGACGTCTCAATAAGTGTGAACATCCGGGTGCGTGCCGTTTTCGACACCACGTTGTATACCAGGTTTCCGCCCTTGATGCTGGAATAGATCTGCTTGACAATCTTCACGGTAAGATTCTCCTGCAGCGGTATGTGTCCGTTGGTATAGGCCCGTTTGGAGAGATAGTAGATGTACATGCAGGCATCGTTGCGCACATCGTAGATGTCGTCGGTGATGATTGTCCACAAGAGGGCCAGGGCATCGTGCGTGTAGAGGTTCTCGTTGTAGAAGTCGGAGAGCAGGATGCCGTTGATGAGGCTTACGGAGGCCAGTTTCTTGAGCCGCATCACGGGAGCGAGTCTCACCGACAACTCCTTGTGGCGTTCGATGACGGCCGTGTCGGCAGCATTGTTCTGGATGGTATGCACGATGTTGTTGAATTCGGCAACGTCTTCTGCATTATCGTTGCTGCTGTTGATGAGTTGCGGTATGAGGCCGAAGAGTTCGTCCTCGTAGTTCTCGTTGATCAGGGTGTTCATCGTATCGTTGACGAGCGACATGATGTTGAAGTCGTCGCCCCATTGGCGTGCCAGTTCCATCAGCACGTGGAAGTTGCCGTCGTTGAGCGATGTCATGACCAGGGCATTGCGCATGGCCCCCAGGAAGATAACATCCATGGCCCCATGGCTGAAAGCCTCATGGAAATGGCGGGCTTGCAAGGAAGGGTGTCGGGATACGAAAGCCCTTCCTACGACATACTCCAAAAAGCGCTCGTAGATGAACTGCACATACAGTTGGCTGCCGTCCTTAGTTTGTCTTTCCACCTCTTTCAGCACGGGTCTCTCCGCCTTGTGCAGCAGTTCCGCGTATGCGATGCTCACCCCATCCTTGCGGAACATCAGGGTGGCCAGCTCGTGCAGTTGCGAATGGCTGTCATTGAAAGCCTGCCGGATATCGTCAACCAGCAGACTGTCCTTGGCCTCTCCGTTGAGATAGGCATCGAGGATGGTAGAACCAAGCAGGTCGAGCAGACGGCGCTGGCGGTTGCCGGCATAGGAGTTGCCGATATCCTCATACAGCTGGTTATAGAGGGCTATGGAGGTGTAATCATGAGGTTGGTCTGAGAGTTCTTTGCCGAGGAATATGCCCGACGTGATTTTCAGGGTCAGGGGGTCGCGCAGCCGGAGGGCCACCCTTGCATCAATCTGTTCGTAGGGGGTGTGCATCTGGTAGAGTTGCTGATAGATGCGGTATGCCTTGGCGGCATCCTTGTCGCTGAATCCTCTCACCTGCACGTCATCCTGGGCGGTAAACAAATAGGGAAGTTCGGGCTGTGTATGTGGGACAATCACATTGGTCCAGGTGAAGTTCCGGCAGGTGAAGAGCAGTTTGAAGCGGGTGTAGCCGGCATGGACAAACAGCCGGCACAGCGCCTTGTAGAGCAGCAATGGCCCCTCTGATCCAGTCTCCTCGCTGTCGGCATATCGCAGGCATTCGTTCAGGGCATCTACCAAGATGTATACATCCTGACCGTTGGCCTCTGCCTTGTTGTGGATGTTGTCAATCAGTTTTCTGATATCCTTTCTGAAACCGAATCCGAACATGGATTTCACGGACAGGTCGAGACTGACGAGCGAGAAGTCGGAAGCCGCCAGCGTCAGCACGGGCAGGTCTTCGTCTATCAATCGCTCTGTCCAGTAGGCCAACTGCGTGGTCTTGCCTTGTCCCGCCTCGCCGATGAGCGGGAACAGCGTTTTGTCGCTTTGGTGGAAAGCCTTGAGGGTGTCGGTGAGTTCCTGGCGCTCCACAAAGAGTTCCTGGTTGTATTTCTTTTCGGCGTAAACCCGTTTCAGATAGGTGGCCGATGAGGCTTGCAGGCACTTCCTGATTTCTGCCCAGTTCAGGTCTTTGGCGATGTCGAATGAGGGCACAATCTGCTGGAAAGCCTTGTCCACCGCCTCGTTCATGTCGTAAGAGATGTGGGTCACGGCGTTCTCGTTGGAGGCCACATAGCAGGTCTGCTCATCTTTCAGGGTGTGGAGCACATAGCGATAGTCACGGTCGTTGCAGAAGACGAAGGGGTAGAGGTCTATCTGCTGGCCTGTGGTTGGGAAATCAATCCGGTAGCGCCCCTCGCCGATGTCGTAGACACACGAGGCCAACGGCTGCAGTGCCTCTATCATGGAGCCAATGCGTGGCAGCAACTGGTCGTCGATGCCATGATAGATGTCTTCCGAGAGGGTGGTGGAGTGGCCGCGGTATTCGTTTCTTATCTGCACGATGCTCGGCACCGTCTTCGACCCCAAGAGCACATTGCGCCTTTTTACGTATATATGGGCAGCGAAACTGGTGGAGAGGGGATGCTCGGGAATCTGTTTGGCGGCTGTTGCTATCAAGGGCGTGAAAAGGTCGTTCAGCCAGTCGCCGAACGACAGGGGGCGTTTGGCATCTATCCTGTTTACGAACTGCTCCAGAACCGGCATGATAGCCGTTTGCGTCTTGGCCTCCTGCTGCAGGAGTCTCAGGAAGATGTAGGAGCAGAAAGCAGTGGAAATCTCGAAGAAGTCGAGAAGATGGTTCATGGCCATGCCATATTTCCCATCCGAATAGGCAGCATGGGCCTGTTCGAGCGGATGGCTCAGCGTATAGGGCAGTTTGCCGACGGCATTCAGGTTGTAGAGTAATGGTTCCATAGGTTTCAGACTTGGGGTTGGAAAAGGGGAATGCAAATGCAAAGATAGTGTAAATAATCCATTATTTGCCAGATTATCCAAAAAAATATAGTATTTTTGCAGAGATAATGGAGCGTTAACCATGACATCAACACCACTCATGGAAAAAACGCTGATAACCGACCCCAAACAAGACCCGAAACTATGTATGAACTGACTGCCTTCCTTTGTGGACATTTCCATAGGGACAAAGATGTGACACCCGGACAACTCCCGCAAGAGCAGTGGGAATGTGTTGCATTGGACGATGCCAAGACGCTCATGCTCAAACGCATGTTCTATGTCGAGTTTGTCGACTTCTTCTCCGACCGTTGCACCATCATGAAGAGGGCGGTCGGTGCAGACCTTCAACTGCCATTCCGCGACAATTTGTACGGCTATCATGTAGACGAACTGATGATGTATCAGATGCCGTTGGGAATGACGCTCTTCTCTATACGTATCAGTATGCATGTCGCTGACCTCAATGAGGTTACGGCTGTGCTGTCGTCGCTCAGGATGATAGACTATTACAGGGATGAGATACACCAACCGTTCATCGATGCTGCGCTTATGCCGGTGAAAAAGGTGTATGACACCATCGTGGACCATCCCGAAAAAGCCATTTCCGCACTGGTGGAGAACGGAAATAAGTTGAGGCTTTTTCAGGTGGTGAACGAGAAACCTATGGAAGGAGAACCCCAAGTTGCTGAATATGAGAACAAGGACCTGCTGCTTTATCAACTCGGCTCCGTTGCCCGGGTGACCACAGGCATCGACGACTATTCACCCTCGGATGCCTATCTGCAGAAGGTGTTGGAGGAAAGCCGCATCTCCATCTTCCTCAACTGGCAGGCCTTGGCATTGATGGATACGTTCACGATTCTCGCAACGAATGCCCCTGCCTGGCTCGTCGAGAATTGGACGGAATGTTATTTCAGACTCATCTATATTCACTCGCTCTTCAGCAAGTGTTATCTTTTCAGGTTGAACAAGCAGTTGCGAGGGGTCATGACGGTACACCGGTCGGCCTTGGCCCGGTTTCTTGCGGCTATCGGGACCAAGGAGTCCGAAATCTACTTGCTGATAAGGGAGTTCAAACTGTTCGACCAGCAATGCCGCTTCCACAAGATTTCCTACAACTTCATGCCGCTCGAGATTGTGAGCGCCATCGACCGTGGCCTGTGTATCAGTGAGGAGTTGGAGCAACTCGACAAGGTGATCGAACGGGAGAAACAACGTCGCGACGAGGCCAACGACAAGATGGTAAACACGCTGTTGTTTGTGTTGTCAACGCTCACGCTGGGTTCCGCCATCTGGGACTTCTCCTGTCTTCTCGACCAGATGTTCCCCTATGCCGACTATCTCGGCTCCAGCATCTTGGGTTACCGGACGGTGGCCTTGTTGGTATTGCTGGCGCTCGCATTCGTCCTCTCCCGACTGTTCAGGAAAGACGTGGAAGAATAGATGATAAGGAAGAATAATTCTTATCTGATGACCTGATGCAGGATTCTGCCCTGCTTGTCTATCATCGGTTGCATATCGGTGCGCTCTTCATCGGCCTTGGGTGTTTGGGCATGGATGGCGATGTTGGCCATCATGGCAGCAAGCAGTACTGCCATGATGATCCAGAAGTTGCGTTGTGCCTGTTGGAAGTCTTTCGACTGTCGGTTGTCGCTTATCATTTTGTTGTTCATTTTGTTGTTCATCTTTTGTTAGAGGTTGATTTTGAATCCGGCCGTCACCTTCACACCGTAGTATTCCACCTGCATGGTTCTGTCTTTCTGACCCTGATAGTATCTCAGTGGCTGGTTCAGCAGGTTGTTGGCTTCGGCAAAAATGGTGTATTTGGTTCTGTTGCCCCAGGTGTAACTGGCGTTGAGATCGAGATAGTTCACCTTGTCGTAGTAACGGTCCAGTTCGCGGCTGCCCGTGTTCATCATATCCACGAAACTAGATGCGAAGTTGTAGGAGAGTCGCATGTTGATGCCGCTCTTCTCGAAGTAGAGTGATGCGTTGGCAGTGTGCTCGGGCGAACCGGCCATCTTCACGTCGTCACCGTCCTCGATGCCCAATCGGCTGTTGTAGTTGCGGGTGGTGGAGTGGGTATAGGTATAGTTGCCGTAGAATCCGAGGCAGCGCAGTGCGGGACAGATGAATCCGAAGTCACGTTGGTAGGCCACCTCTGCTCCGATGATGCGGGCATCGTAGGCGTTCATGTTTTGGGTCACCTCAAACTCTTCCTGATTGCCGTTCAGTCCCAGTTCCTCGCCGGTGTAGTAGCCAAGGGTCTCGATGTTCACGTTCTTGATGTCCTTGTAGAAGAGTCCCACACTCACCATACCGATGCTCTTGAAGTAATAGTCGGCTGAGAGGTCGAGGTTCCATGCGGTGGTAGGCTTGATGTTGGGGTCGCCGATGGTGGCTTCCTGGTCGGCGATGTTGAAACTCTTGTTGGCTACGAGAGCCGAATACTTGGGTCGTGAGAGCGTCTTGGTGATGGAGGTGCGGATGTTGCCGTCGTCGTTCATCTTGTATTTCAGCAGCAGGCTGGGCAGCAGGTTCGTGTAGTTGTTCTTGTAGGTACCCGTAGGTGTGAGCGACTCCTCCTCGTTCTCGTCCATCACATAGTTCACGCCACTGGTCTTCAGTCGGGTGTTCTCTAATCGCAGTCCCAGTGTGGCATCGAGCCTTTTGCCCAGTTTCTGGTCGAGTCTCAGATAGGCGGCATGTATCTGTTCGGTGGCCTCATAGTTGCCGGCCTCTTCCTCCAGCACCTCCGTGCCGTCGGCTTTGTTGAAGTTGATGGTTCCCAGATAGTTCTTGCTCACGAAATCCGTTCCGATGGGATATTGTTTTCCGGGCATGAATCCGTCTCTCACCTCCTTGACCGTATGGTCTTGCCAGTCGGCGATATACTTGTCGACAGCGTCGGTATAGTCGTAATATTCGGTGTTTCTCTCCTTTTTCTTGATGGTGTATTTGTAACCCCATTTCAGTGTGCTTCCGAAGTCACCCTTGGTCAGCGGCAGTGTGAAGTTGATGCGTTCCTTCCATTCGTCCTCCTTGATGCTCTGGTCGGAGTTGCAGAACTCGTCAATCTTCCATTTGGCATCGCCAAAGGCTGGGATGCTGAGGGTGGAGTAGGGCTGCTTCTGTCCCACATCCACCATCGATGCGCCGAAGTCGAGGTCGCTGCTGCCCTTGAGTTTCAGTCCGAGATAGCGCTCGTTGGGGCGGTCTTCGGTGGCACGCGAGTAACTCGATGCCCAGTCCATCTTCAGCTTGCCCAGGAAGTGTTCGCCATCGAGGGCAAAGTCCATGGTCTGTTGTCGCTCCAGTCGGGCATCCTTGTTGTCGTCCGAACCGGCTTTGGTCTGCAGCACGATGCTCTGGTCTTTGGCATCGCTGTTCAGTTTCTTGTAACTGATGCGGTAGCGGTTCTCCCAGTCGTTGCGGCGGTTGTAGATACCCTTGAATGAGATTTTGTTCAGCGGATTGAATTGGTAGTCGAGAGCCAGTGAGTAACTCTGTCGCTCGCGGGTGACATAGTATTGTCTCACCTGGGCCTCCTTCAGTTCCACCTTTCCATTCTTCTCCACATATTCAAACTCTGTGTTGTCGGAGCCTCCCGGGGCATATTGGTAAGAGGCGCTGGCCATCACGCCGAGCTTGTTGTCGAAGAAGCGCTGGCCCCAGGTGCCGCCGAGGTTCCACTGGGGCTTTTCGGCAATCCAGGTATAGCCTGTTGAGCCTGTGAAGTTGAGGATGCGGCGTGAGGGTGAGTTCTTGGTTACGAGGTTGATGGCACCGCCGATGGCATCACCGTCCATGTCGGCAGTCACCACCTTGTTCACCTCGATGGTCTGGATCATATCAGCGGGGATGAGGTCGAGTTGCACGTTTCTCGTGTCGCCCTCGGCCGAGGGCAGACGGTTGCCGTTGACGGTCACCGAGGTGAGGTCGGCACTGGTTCCTCTCACCTGTCCGAACCGGGCTTCACCCTGGTCATACTGCACGTTGATGCCGTTGATGCGCTTCAGTGCATCGCCGATGTTGGAGTCGGGAAACTTGCCCACCTGGTCGGCCGACACCACATTGGTGATGCCCATGCCGCTCTTCTGCAGTTGCAGGGCCTTGCGTTGGTCGGAGAAAGCGCCCTGCACCTTCACCTCCTGCAGTTCCAGTCCTTCGTTGAGCACGATGTCCGTCTTGTTCACCTTGCGGTCTTTGATGGTGATGGTCTTCACCACGGGCGAATAGCCCACATACGACACCTTGATCTGATAGGTGCCGGGCTTGAGGTTGGGCAGTGTATAGAATCCGTTGATGTCGCTGGTCACTCCCGTGTGCAGATTCTCTACCACGACGGTTGCTCCAGGCAGACTGTGGCTTTCCTGGTCGGTGATTCGCCCGGTGATGCATCCGAAACTGTTTCCTTCGGGATTGTTAACATGGGTTGGAGGGGTGGTGTTTTCGGCGTTTGCGCCGAAAGGGTTTGCTGAGGCTATCAGTGCAGCCATCATCAGTTGTCCTACTTTCTTCATATTTGTCAATATATACTATATGGTTTTCTGGCTGCAAAAGTACGGGTATATTGTTGCAATAGTGTAACGGAAAGATGAATAGCTTGTTACATAATAACATCTTTCTGAATAAGCAGGACAAGAACGATAGAGGTGAACAGGGGTTTCCTGTTCACCTCAAGTATTCCGGAAGGGAGGAATCTTTTAAGGTGATGGTATTTTAACGTGAGTTCGATGAATTTGAAATAGCAGGAAGAAGCAACAAATGCACTCATATGTCCGATAAGATTAATAACCTATAAGCCGATAGGTTAATAATCTATACACCGTAAGATTAATAACCTTATTGGCAATGAAGTTAACTTGAATAAGCATCAATGCAAAATCATCTGCTTCTTTCAGATAAGTCTTGTCACATGCAGAATTCGTCGAACTCACGTTATTTTATAGAACCTACCTTAAATGATTTGCGATATATTCTTTTACTTAAGCCACGGCACCCCATAATCAGAGTCCTCTTCATCGGATATGAAGAAATTGTCTGGAGGTAGAATGACCTTGGCTTTTGCCAGTCGCTCCAGATAATCTGTGCGGACAGTTATGTTCTCTATTTCCTCTCTGCGGGCTTTGCTCATGGCCAGGAATTTGTCATCAATCTCCAGACCAAGATACTTGCGGCCAAGGAGATTGGCCGCAATACCCGTAGTGGCGCTACCGTTGAAAGGATCGAGAACCCAGGCTCCAGGCTGGGTGGAAGCCTGTATGAGTCGGGCTAGAACGCCAAGCGGTTTCTGCGTTGGATGTTTACCGCATGTTTTTTCCCATGGAGCGATGGCCGGAAGCCGCCACACGTCTGTCATCTGTTTGTTTTCGTTCAGTTCCTTCATCAATTCATAATTGAAATAATGAGGAGTCTTATGCGATTTACGTGCCCAGATGATAAATTCAGTCGAATAGGTGAAATATCGGCAGGAGATGTTTGGTGGTGGATTAGTCTTTGCCCATGTGATGACGTTCAATATTTTAAAACCCAGTTTAAGCAACTGCTGCTGCACGCTGAAGATATTGTGATGCGTTCCTGAAATCCAGATGGTTGCATTCTCTTTCATGTGCTCTCTGACGGATGAGATCCATTTGAGATTGAAGGCATCCATCTCTTTCGGAGCAAGTGGTTTGTCCCATTCACCTTTGTCGACGCACACCACCTTTCCGCTCTGATAACTAATGCCTCCTCCTGAGAGAAAATATGGAGGGTCGGCAAAAACCATATCGAAACCAAACCTAAACTTTGACAGGGTTTCGACACAATCGCCTTGAATGAGTGTGAAGTCGTTGTTGGGTGATTTATAATAGGAAGGAATAGCCATTTGCAGGAATAGTTTTATGGAGTCAAAATGCTGTATCTCCCGGATTTTTCGGTTGGATACCTAAATCTATTAGGTTGTCAGTTCGTATGGATCTTGGTCGAAGTCGTTATTGATGAAATGGTGGTCTTGGAATAATTTTATCCCATGCACTTTTTGATGCCATCTTTTTTTACAATTTGAATAAATTCAGTGATGTCGGTCAGGTTATAGATACTTGGAATGATTGAATACGCCTCCTGCAGTTTGTTGGCCGCTTTCTTCCAACCTATTCCATCTGTGATCCATACAAACTCGAAACCGGGAACCGAATTGATCTTAGGGGCAATATCGGAATAAGAACGGGCAACCTCGTTGAGTTTGCTTCCTCCATCGCTATAAAAATTCACTTCGATCAGATAAATCTTCACTGCCGTTTGCACGACAAAGTCGAAACGCTTCATGTCATTTCCAAGAACCTTGGTTATGGCGGGCCATTCTTTTGAAGATACCTCTTGCCGGTAGTCTATCTGGTTCTGCTCAAGAATCCGTTTTACTTTATTTTCCATCAAATGTCCGCTTCTGTTTTTGCGCGCATTCGTATCGAGTCCGGTTTCCACCCCGAAGACATAGTCGATAAGGTTGTTTATCCGATTCGATTGGAAGAGATGTGCCAAGCCTGTTTTTTCCAAAAATTCCATCACGCCGTCAACAGAGGTGAACAACGAATCGAGTTCTACACACCGATCAAGACTATCCATCACTTTTTTATTTTCATTGTTGCGAACAGCGATGAGTATGTTCATCACGCTGAAGGCTGATGGGTCACGTCTCCAAATTGTCTCTACTGCTTTCCTCAAGTCGTTCATTCCCAGCAGACTGTTGAGCATACAGAGACTTAATCTGATGTCTTCTACATGCTGCCCAATCTTGCCAAAGTCGCAGAAGAAATCCAGCGTTTGGTTTGTCTCTCGCAGTTGGGACATAAAAGATTCAAAATTTTTTGCCATATTTGTAACGGTTTAATGAAAGCGGATTTGCTCATTTTCATGAGACTTTCGAATTCCTGCTTGCTATTCCTGTATCAAGGTGATAGCCTTGTGGTTCGTCAGCGATGCAGAAAGGCTCTGTATGGATGTCATTTGCGAGACTTTTGGCTTTTGTCATGACATAGTTGTGCACCAGTATCTCTGTCAGTTTACCCCTCTTGTCGGGTTTGGAGTTGATACTTCTTGAAGCCCATACCCTTTCAATCTGATAATTCTCATAGAGCACATCAAAGAAATCGTCGGCTGCATTCTTTGCTCTGCTGTCGGAGTTGCTGACCATAAAACTGAAGCCCGCAGCATGTATTCGATCGCAATACTTCTTCAGCCGAATCTGTGCATCATCGTTGAATGCATCTTTGGCATAGTCGTTGAAACTGGATGTGTTGCTGAGTGGACGGTAGGGTGGGTCGAAATAGAAGAGCGTATGGCCTTGTGCATGAGGGAATGTAGCCTCGAAATCGCCGGTCATGATCTCCACGCGCTGCAACAGTTCGCTGTCCTTGAGAATGGTTTTCTCATCGCATATCTTCGGATTGGCGTATTTGCCAAAAGGCACGTTGAAGAGTCCCTTCTTGTTGACCCGATATAGGCCGTTGAAGCAAGTACGGTTGAGGAAGAAGAACTTGGTAGTATTTTCTATGGGGTCGAGATTTTTCTCGTTATATCGATCACGAACCGATAGGTAAAACTCCTTGCGTGCTTCTTCCGACCGCAAGGCTTGATAAGTACTCTGTATATCGGTCAGCGATGCTATCAGTTCCCCAGGCCTGTCCCTTACGGTGAGATAACTGGAGATCAAATCCGGGTTTACATCATTTATAATTGCATGCCGGATATTGGGATATTGTTGTAACATATAGAAGAGAAATGCCCCTCCACCCACAAATGGCTCAATGTATGTGACGTTCTCCCAGTTACCAAAGTCAACTGGCAACTGTGCATCCAGTTGTTCGATGAGTTGCGTTTTTCCGCCAACCCACTTGATAAAGGGTTTCGCTTTTGTCATAATCATCCTACGTTCTGTTTATGATGCTTTCTTGAGTCAGAATAACAAATACTCTTCTCGATAAACCATGGTTATTTGCTGCAAATTTACGAACTATTTCGTGATTATCCAAGTTTTTCAACCAATTATTTGTCGTGTGGTTTTGCGTTTGCGAGGCAGAATACTGTGTTTGCGAAGCGGATGTGCCTGTTTTTTGTAAAGAGCGAAGGTATCCGTCTTCAGAGAGACATTCAGCCTGTTGCTGTAGAATATGGTGATAATACTTTATAGAACACAGCTAATAATAATGTAAGGGAACTAAGAATGTGGGAAAAACTTTTTGCCGTTTCGAAGATTTGCTGTACTTTTGCAGAAAGAAAACAGTAGAACAGACAATCAAACTTGAAATGACACTTGAAGAGATGAAGAAACGAATCTTGCTGATGGTTCTGACGGCACTGCTGCTGGGTGTGAGCCCGCTGGCCGCACAGGGACTGAAGAGAGTATACAACGAGCAGGCGGATGCCGCCCTGCAGGTAGACTCGGCGCTGACTGTGGCCCGCGATGGCGGCAAACTGGTGGTCTGCCAGGTGGGAGGCAACTGGTGCCCATGGTGCCTGAAGTTTGCCGACTTCATCACTTCTGACAACGAGATAGCCCAGTTGGTGGAGAAGAACTTCGTGTATATCCACGTGAACTATGCCCGTGGCACCAAGGACGAGGCCACCCTCCAGGTGATGCGGCGGCTTGGCAATCCCCAGCGTTTCGGCTTCCCCGCGCTGGTGGTGCTGCGACCGGACGGGTCGGTGGCTCATATCCAGGACAGCAGTTTTCTGGAACAGGACAAGAGTTACGACCGAAACAAGGTGTTGCGCTTCTTCAAATGCTGGACACCTGCGGCCGTGGGCACCAACTGAGAACATGAAGAGAGGAGCATAGCTGTGGCGAGTGCTTCAGAGCACTCGCGAAACATAAACCAAACAAGATGAAGATACAGATTATCAACGGTCCCAACCTCAACCTGTTGGGCAAACGCGAACCGGGCATCTATGGCAGCAACACCTTTGAGACTTGTCTCGAACAGTTGCGGCAACGCTATCCCGGCGTGCAGATAGACTACTATCAGAGCAATGTGGAGGGCGAACTCATCAACAAGATGCAGGAGGTGGGATTCACTTACGACGGCATCGTGCTCAATGCCGGTGCCTATACCCACACCAGTATCGCCCTGCACGACTGCATCCGTGCTATCACCACACCCGTCATCGAGGTGCATATCTCCAATGTGCACAAGCGCGAGGACTTCCGCCACCACTCCTGGCTCTCCTCGGCCTGCCTCGGTGTCATCTGCGGTTTCGGTATGGACAGCTACAGACTGGCCGTAGACCATCTCGTGAATCCTGTCTGACCTTCCTATCCCCCATCAGAGATGACCGACGAACTGCAACAATATGTGCTGGCACACTCCGAGCCAGAGGGCGACTATCTCTACCGCCTCTACCGGGCTACCAATATCTATCTGCTGCATGGCAGAATGGCCAGCGGACACCTACAGGGACGGCTGCTGAAGATGCTGGTGCAGATGATACGGCCCAAGCGGGTGCTGGAGGTGGGAACCTTCAGTGGCTATAGTGCCATCTGCATGGCAGAAGGACTGGAACCGGATGCCAAACTCTACACCTACGAGATCAATGACGAGCAGGAAGACTTCACCCGGCCCTGGATAGAGAACTCGCCCGTGGCCGACCGCATCGACTTCAGGATAGGTGATGCCGCCCAGGAGGCTCCCCATTTGGGGGTGATGTTCGACCTGGTGTTCATCGATGGTGACAAGCGTCACTATGTGGAGACCTTCGAGGCACTGATGCCCGTCATCAACAAGGGCGGATTTGTGCTGGCCGACAATACCCTATGGGATGGACATGTCACCGACCCCGCCTACGACCGGGACCAGCAGACCGTCGGCATACGCCGTTTCAACGACTATATCGCAGACAATCCCCAGGTAGAACAGGTCATCCTGCCCTTGCGCGACGGGTTGACCCTCATCCGCATCAAATCCTGACTCCCTGCAATGGTCGTAGACCTTGAATCACAATCCTTAAATCCCCATACACGCAAACCCATTTCCAGAATGAAAACATACGACTATCTGATAGTAGGTTCAGGGCTCTTCGGAGCCACTTTCGCCCACCTCGCCCAGCAGCAGGGCAAACGATGTCTCGTGGTAGAACGGAGACCCCATACGGGAGGCAATATCTGGTGTCGTGATGTCGACGGCATCCATGTCCACCATTATGGTGCACATATCTTCCATACCTCCAACCGCGAGGTGTGGGACTTTGTCAACCGTCTGGTGCCCTTCAACCGATATACCAACTCGCCGCTGGCCAACTATCATGGGCGACTCTTCAACCTGCCGTTCAACATGAACACCTTCCACCAGATGTGGGGAGTGACTACTCCGCAACAGGCCACGGACATCATCCGCCAGCAACGGGCAGAGATGGAAGGCATCACACCGCAGAATCTGGAACAGCAGGCCATCTCCCTCGTGGGGCGTGACATCTATGAGACACTCATCAAGGAGTATACCGAGAAACAGTGGGGTCGCCCCTGCACCCAACTGCCTCCCTTCATCATCCGGAGGCTGCCCGTGAGGCTGGTCTATGACAACAACTATTTCACCGACAGTTACCAAGGCATACCCATCGGAGGCTACAACCAGCTCACCGATGCCCTGCTCCAGGATATTCCTGTGCGTACGGGTGTTGACTTTATCCGTGAGCGCGGAGAACTGCAGCAACTGGCTTCGCACATCCTCTTTACGGGAGCCATCGACGAGTATTTCGACTACAGGTTGGGTAAACTCCAGTGGCGCACCGTGCGCTTTGAGCATGAGCGGCTCGATACGGCCAACTACCAGGGCAATGCCGTGGTGAACTATACCTCGGCCGAGGAACCCTTCACCCGCATCATCGAGCACAAACATTTCGAGCACTTCGGAGACGAGGTCTATAGGCTTCCCTTCACCGTCATCTCCCGTGAATATCCGATGGAGTGGGAGAGTGGCATGGAGCCCTATTATCCCGTCAACGATGAGGCCAACAACCGCTTGGCAGCCGACTATGCACAGTTGGCTGAAGCCGAAACAAACGTGTCGTTTGGCGGTAGGCTGGCCGAATATAGATACTATGACATGGCCCCCATCATCGAGAAGGCCATGACCCTTTATCACCAGCTGAACCCATGAACCATTCCCATACGCTGAAACTCGACCGCCTGACCATCGGCTATACCGCAGGAAAGAAGCAGACATCAGTGGTGTTCCCCTCGCTGAGCGGAATACTCGAGGGAGGAACCCTCACCTGTCTGCTCGGCTCCAATGGGGTGGGCAAGTCGACTTTGTTGCGCACGCTGGCTTCCTTTCAGCCGCCACTGGGTGGCCAGATACTCATCGATGGCATTTCCATCGCTGAATTCAGTGCCCGAAGGCTGGCCACGCAGATAGCCGTGGTGCTCACCGTGAAACCTGCTGCCGACCGCCTCACCGTGAGACAGGTGGTGGCATTGGGACGGTCGCCCTATACCGGATTTTGGGGCAACTGTACCGAGGTCGACTGGCAAGTGGTGGACGAGGCCATGCGGCTGACAGGCATCGCCCCGTTGGCGGAACGGAACTCGGGAACACTCAGCGACGGCGAACGGCAGAAGATGATGATAGCCAAGGCTCTGGCACAGCAGACCCCCATCATCCTGCTCGACGAGCCTACCGCCTTTCTCGACTATCCTGCCAAGGTGGAGACCCTCCTGCTCTTGCGCCGTATCGCCCATGAGCAGGGAAAAATCATCTTCCTGTCTACCCATGATGTGGAACTCGCACTGCAGCTCTCCGACCGCCTGTGGCTGATGGAGCGGGAGTCACCCATGCAGTGCGGTTCACCACGCCAGTTGGCAGCCGATGGTTCGCTTTCCCGTTTCTATCGCCACGACTTCCTCCACTTCGATGCTTCCACCCTTCGCTTCGAGATTCCTTCCTCGGACACCTCTGTATCATAGAACCGATATTAGAATAGGAAATGCACGCTATAAAGAATGTAAAATTGTTGGTTATTCCATATTAATTGCTTAAATTTGCGCCCGAAATCAATACTATAAAACACTCATGCAAGACCCTATGGAATCATCAAACGCATTCAGTTTTCTGCAATCGAGATTATGCCAGTTGGAAGAGCGCAAGACCATCGCTCTGGCCTGTCCGCACGACAGCCATACCGAGTATGTGATAGAGCGGGCTCTTCAGGAAGGTTTCGCCCGTTTCATCCTCACTCTCAACGGACCCTTGAGCCCTCGGCTGCAAGCGGTGATAGATGCCCACAGCCCTTATGTTAGGTTGCTGACCTGCGGCAGTGCCGAAGAGGCTTCGGCCAAGGCTGTGGCTGCTGTACGTCAGGGCAATGCCCAGGTACTGATGAAGGGTACGGTCAATACCGATGTGCTCCTGCGCGCGGTGCTCAACAAACAAGAGGGATTGCTGGAGCCGGGTGCGGTAATGAACCATATCAGTTACTGCCATATCCCTGCCTACAGCAAGCATCTGATGTTCTCGGATGCGGCAGTGGTGCCCCGTCCCACGCTGGAGCAGTTTGATGCCATCGTGCGCCATTGCATAGATGCCAGCCGGCGTCTCGGGGTAGATTGTCCGCATGTGGCACTCACCCATTGCACGGAGAAGGTAAACCCCAAGTTTGAGCACACGCTCTCCTATCAACAACTCATCAGATGGGCTGCCGAAGGACGCTATGGAGATGCCATCGTCGACGGACCGATGGATGTGAAGACGGCACTCGACCCTGAGAGCGGACAGATCAAAGGCATCCAATCGCCCGTGGCAGGCTGTGCCGACATCATCATCTTCCCCAACATCGAGTCGGGCAACACCTTCTACAAGACCATCACCCTCTTTGCCCATGCCACTATTGCCGGATGGCTCGAAGGAACAACCGCCCCCATTGTGGTGGCATCGAGAGCCGACTCCGAGCAGTCTAAGTTCTACAGTCTTGCCCTGGCTTGCCTGAGGGTATAGACCCGTCTTCTGTTTCCACCTATTTATATATATAACCCAGATGAAGATATTAGTCATCAATCCCGGTTCCACCTCCACCAAGTTGGCCGTCTATCAAGACTATACCCCTGTGTGGATGTCGGGAGCCCACCATCCTACCAAGGAATTGGAACAGTTCCAGCATACCATCGACCAGTATGACTACCGTATGCAGTTTATCCGCAAGCGCCTCGCCGACGGAGACATGCCTATCCAGTTTGATGCGGTCATTGCCCGTGGCGGACTGCTCAAACCATTGGAGGGAGGTGTCTATTTAGTGAATGAGAAGATGAAGCATGACCTGCGCCATGCCGATATGGACCATGCCTGCAACCTCGGCGCCTTGCTGGCCGACGAGATTGCCCAAGAATGTCATTGCCGTGCCTTTATTGCCGACCCTGTGGTGGTGGATGAGATGCAGCCCGTAGCCCGCCTGTCGGGTATTCCCGGCATCCGGCGCAAATCAGTCTTCCATGCTCTCAACAGCAAAGCCGTCTCGCGCCAGTATGCCTCGACGGTCAACAAGCGATATGAGGATATGGACCTGATAGTGGCCCACATGGGCGGCGGCATCTCCATCAGCGCCCACCAGCATGGTCGGGTGATTGATGTCAACAATGCGCTGGACGGAGAGGGACCTTTCTCTACCGAACGGGCAGGAACCGTGCCTGCCGGACAGTTGGTTGACTTGTGTTTCAGCGGTCAGTACAGCATCAAGCAGGTGAAGCGGATGATTCATGGCGGCGGTGGACTATTGGCTTATACCGGCACCAATGATATGATTACCATCGCCCGCGAGGCAGAGGAGGGCGAGGAGCCATTCTGCTCGTCACTCCATGCCATGCTCTATACGGTGGCCAAACAGATTGGTGCCATGCATGTGGCCCTGATGGGCAAGGAACAGGCCATCATCCTCACGGGCGGCATTGCCCACAGCCAGTACTGCATGGATTTGTTACGCCCGCAGATTGATTTTCTGGCTCCTGTAGTGGTGATGCCTGGTGAGAACGAAATCAGTTCGCTGGCCTACAATGCCATCGGTGTGCTGACGGGCAAACTGAAGCTGAAGGAGTATTAGCCGTTGTCAGACTCCTCTACTTGAAGTAGTGTTTCAGTTCGGCTGCATACTCCTCCAACTGTACAGGGTCGGTATTGCCATACTCGTTCCACAACTGCTGGCACGCCTCTAACAGTGGGGTAGAGACAGGGGCGGTGCGGTTCAGGTAGGGGTCGCACACCTGGAACAACTGCATCACCTCAGCCACCTGTTGGGGCTTGATTCCCATCAGTTTGGCCACCTCCACCACCTCGGGTGTGTTGGGAACCATCGTATGGGGAGTGAGACGGAAATAAAGGTCGAGAACAAGGGTCAGCATCAAGGGAGAGAAAGGCGCACAACCCTCGATGGGACGGAAGAATACCTCGAAGGTCTCCTTCATCTCCACGCCCTCATAGAAGGCATCGGCATGACTGAATCCCTGCATCTCGCGCAACAGTTTGGCAGCCCTGGCCAGTCGGTCGGGGTTGTTGCTGTATTTGTCCCAGATGCGTTCCAGCCGAGGCGTTTCCAACCGGTCGAGCGCACACATTTTGTTGTACAGCGTCTGCGGATGAATGTGCAGTTCGATGGCCAGCGACACCATCTTTTTGCTGTACAGCGGCTTCACTCCGATGGGTTTCTGCAGATAGACCTGCAGCAGGAGCAGCCAGTAGTCATCGTTCCATTGTACACCTTTCACCATAACGTATCACCTTTATTTTGAATAACCTTTTATCGGATAAAGTTGGTCTTCACCTTGGGCTCATGCTCTGGCTCTGCCACGCCAGCCTTCCGGCCGGCCTCGATGCACTGCAGCAACCAGGCCATGTTGCGGCCCAGTTGGCGCATCACCTGCATACCCTCCAGGTCTTGAACCACCTCTTCGGGGGTGTTGCCATGCACCTCGTTCCAGTATTCTGAAGAGACCACAGGCATGTTAGCAATGGTGAAGTAGCGGTTCAGGTCTTCAAATCCGCCCTGTGCTCCACCGCGGCGACAGCTTACGATAGCGGCTGCCGGCTTGTTGGCATAGAGCCCCAGTTTGGAGCAGAAGGCCCGATCCATGAACGGCTTGATGGCACCCGAACTTCCGGCAAAATGGATGGGAGTGCCGAAGACAAAGCCATCGGTATCAGCCACTTTCTGTAGGAAGGCGTTCACCGTATCGTCTGTATACCAGCAGCGTTTCCCTACGCTGCATTTGCCACAGCCGATACATCCCATAATGGGCTTGGTGCCCACCCAGAAGTGTTCGGTCTCAATACCTTGACTGTTCAGTACCTTGGCCACTTCTTCCAAGGCAGTATAGGTGCAGCCGTGATGGTGGGGGCTGCCGTTGACAAGCATTACTTTCATCTTTGTTTTCAGCTATTGAGGTTGTTGTTTCTTGTTGTCTGTTGGATTGAATCGTGCAAATATACTAAATATTACTGAAAAAAATCGCCGTTTCCATACTTTTTTCGTAATTTTGCACCGTTTTGAATATGGAATACGATATCAAAGACTTCGAAATCATGGCTCCAGTGGGCTCACGTGAGTCGCTGACAGCCGCCATACAGGCTGGAGCCGATGCCATCTACTTCGGCATCGGGCAACTGAACATGCGTGCCCATTCAGCCAATCCTTTCACCATCGACGACCTGCATGAGATCGCCCAGACCTGTGCTGATCATGGCATCAAGTCGTATCTCACGGTCAACACCATCATCTATGGCGAGGACATCGAACAGATGCACACCATCGTCGATGCCGCCAAGCAGGCCGGTATCTCGGCTGTTATCGCCAGTGATGTGGCGGTGATGACCTACTGCAACCGCATTGGTCAGGAGGTACACCTGAGCACCCAACTGAACATCTCCAACATCGAGGCGCTGAAGTTCTATGCCCAGTTTGCCGATGTGGTAGTGCTGGCCCGCGAACTCAACCTCGACCAGGTGGCTGCCATCCATCGGGGCATCGAGGAGCAGGACATCCGCGGTCCCAAGGGGGAGCGCATCCGCATCGAGATGTTCTGCCACGGAGCCCTCTGCATGGCCATCAGCGGCAAGTGCTATATGAGTCTGCACCATGCCAACCGCTCTGCCAACCGGGGAGAGTGCGTACAGGTGTGCCGCCGCTCCTATACCGCCACCGACAATGAGACCGGCGAGCAACTGGCCATCGACAACAAGTATATCATGAGTCCCAAAGACCTGAAGACCATCCGCTTCATGGACAAGCTGATGGCATCGGGGGTGAGGGTACTGAAGATTGAAGGCAGGGCGCGTGGCCCCGAGTATGTCTACACGGTGGTGAAATGCTATAAGGAGGCGGTGGCCAGTGTCATCGAAGGATGTTTCACCGAGGAGAAGAAGGAGGAATGGGACCGCAGGCTCGCCACCGTCTTCAACCGCGGATTCTGGGATGGCTACTACCTGGGACAGCGCTTGGGAGAGTGGAACAGAAACTATGGGTCGAATGCCACCGAGCGCAAGGTGTATGTGGGCAAGGGCGTGAAGTATTTCTCCAAACTCGGTGTGGCGGAGTTTACCGTCGAGGCTGCCGAACTGAACAGGGGCGACAAACTGCTCATCACCGGTCCCACTACGGGGGTGATGTATGTGGATGCCGATGAAATCAGACTCGAACTGGAACCCGTGGAGGTGGCGCCCAAGGGTACGCATGTCTCCTTTGCCGTGCCGGGGAAAATCCGCCCCAGCGACAAACTCTTCAAGATTGTGAAGGAGGAAGACGTTCAGGCATAAGCCCGAAGTGACAAAAGAAAGAAATAGAAACAGACGTAAAGAACAGAATATATATATATGACTATCAACGAATTGCAAGACGAGGTGATTGAGGAGTTCTCCGAGTTCACCGACTGGATGGACAAGTATCAGTTACTCATCGACTTGGGCAACGATCTGGAGCCCCTCGACGAGAAGTACAAGACAGAGTCGAACCTCATCGACGGTTGTCAGAGCCGTGTATGGCTGCAGGCCGACTATGAGGATGGGGTCATCAAGCTGCAGGCCGAGAGCGACGCCCTGATTGTGAAGGGCATCATCGCCCTGCTCATCCGCGTGGTGGGCAACCATACCCCAGACGAGATACTGCAGTCAGAACTCTACTTCATCGAGCGTATCGGACTGAAAGACCATCTCAGTCCTACCCGCAGCAACGGACTGCTTGCCATGGTGAAGCAGGTGAGAATGTATGCCCTGGCATTCAAGGCCAAGGAGTCGGCACGCTGATGGTGGTTGTATAGGCTTCAGTTTTGGACTTATGGGAAGAGCAGGATGGATTGCGGGCAGGAGGGCACTCCTCGCCATTGGGCTGATGATGGCTGTGCTGACGGTCTCTGCCCAGACTGTAAGGGATGACACACAGGTGCATTCCGAAGATATGCCCGTAGACATGGACAGTCCCACCTTTGTGCCCATGGTCAAGGTGAGCAAGGTGATGCACGAGGGCGACAGCATCCCCTTCATGGAGATGAACAATGTATACGTCTATCCCCAGCTGGTCTTCAAGAATGCCAAGCAGGCCAACAACTACATGAGGCTTGTGAGGAACGTGAAAATCGTGCTGCCCATCGCCAAGGAGGTGAACAGCATCATCCTCGAGACCTACGAGTTTCTGGAAACCTTGCCCGACAAGAAAGCCAAGGAGGAGCACATGAAAAGGGTGGAGAAGTGTATCATGGAGCAGTACAAGCCCCGCATGAAGAAACTCACCTACTCGCAGGGCAAACTTCTCATCAAACTCATCTACCGCGAGTGCAACTCCTCGTCATACGATATTCTCAAGGCCTTCCTCGGTCCCATCCGGGCTGGATTCTGGCAGGCTTTCTCCAGCATCTTCGGCGCTTCCCTGAAGAAGGAATACAATGCCGAGGGAACCGACCGCCTCACGGAGCGGGTGGTGAGGATGGTTGAGGCCGGACAGATTTGAATCCGCAAACATGATTGATAACAAAAAAATACAGAATAAGCATATGTCATACCTTTTTTCATCAGAATCCGTTTCTGAGGGTCATCCCGACAAGGTGGCCGACCAGATCAGCGATGCCATCCTCGACCAGTTCCTCGCCTACGACGAGCGTGCCCGGGTGGCTTGTGAGAGTTTTGTAACCACCGGACAGGTGGTCATCATGGGTGAGGTGCACAGCGATGTGTACATCGACCTGCAGACCATCGCCCGCAATACCATCAAGGATATCGGCTACACCAAGGCCGAATACCAGTTTGACGGCAACTCCTGCGGCATCCTCAGTGCCATCCATGAGCAGAGCGATGACATCAACCGTGGTGTCGACCGCATCAACCATGAGGGAGCCGACAAGGCATCGGAAGAAGACCAGGGTGCCGGCGACCAGGGCATGATGTTCGGTTATGCCACCAACGAAACCGAAAACTACATGCCCGTATCGCTCGACCTCGCCCATCTGCTCATGCGCACCCTCGCCGACATCCGCAAGGAAGGCAAGGTCATGACCTATCTGCGCCCCGACTCCAAGAGCCAGGTGACCATCCAGTACAGCGACAATGGTATTCCCGAGCGTATCGATACCATCGTGGTGTCGACCCAGCACGACGAGTTCGATACCGATGAGGCCATGCAGCAGCGCATCCGTGAAGATGTACTCAACATCCTCATTCCCAGGGTCAAGCAGCAGATTCACTCCGAGAAGGTGCTCGCCCTGTTCAACGATGACATCAAGTATTATGTGAACCCCACGGGCAAGTTTGTCATCGGCGGTCCTCATGGCGATACGGGTCTTACCGGACGCAAGATTATTGTCGACACCTATGGAGGCAAGGGTGCCCATGGTGGCGGAGCCTTCAGCGGCAAGGATTCCAGCAAGGTAGACCGTTCGGCTGCATACGCCGCCCGTCATATCGCCAAGAACCTCGTGGCTGCCGGTGTGGCCGACGAGATGCTGGTGCAGGTGAGCTATGCCATCGGTGTGGCCAAGCCCATGAACATCTATGTGAATACCTACGGCAGAAGCCGTGTGGCCATGAGTGACAGCGAAATAGCCCGCAAGATAGAGGAACTCTTCGACCTGCGCCCCAAGGCCATCGAGCGTTCCCTGAAGCTCCGTCAGCCCATCTATCGCGAGACCGCAGCTTACGGACACATGGGCCGTCAGCCCCAGACCATCCGGAAAACCTTCACCAGCCACTACCATGAGACCAAGGTCATGGAGGTGGAACTCTTCACCTGGGAGAAACTCGACCGTATGGACGAGGTGAAGAAGGCTTTCGGACTGTAAACATCATCTCGATTCTTCCCATCCGTGAACACGAACCAAGACAGTATCATACACACACAGCCGGCAACGGCAGAAGGAGTGGAGGAGACCCACGAGGCGTCTCCTCCCTCGCCCTATCAGGCCACCCACGTGACGCCCTATCAGGTGTTGCGAAAGTTGCCCAAGGATGCCACGCCTGCCCAGCAGGACTCTGCCATACAGGCTGTTTTCCGGCCCAAGCAGATTACCTATAGCAGCCGGCCGGACACCCTGCATCTGCCCGGCCATGACGTGGGCAAAAACTTTCTCGATGCCGACCTGCCCACCTATTACCGGGAGAATTTCTTCTCGGCCGACACCCTGCTCCATCCTGAACTCAATGGCGGACGCTTCGGTGTGGCCGGCGACCCCGTGCCCTACAGTCTGCGCAACGACAATGTCATCACCCTCACCATCCTCCTCTGCTTCATCCTCACGTTGGTGGCGTTCAGGATGTCGAGCCGTTTCCTTCTCCGCCAGGTCAAGAACTTCTTCTATGTGTCGCATTCCGGACCCACTTTCGTCTCCGAGACCACCAGCGAGGTGCGCTTCCAGTTCTTCCTCGTATTGCAGGGTTGCCTGATGCTCTCCATCTTCCAGTACCAGTATACCAAGACCTACATCTCCGACACCTTCATCCTCTCGTCCCATTACCTGCTGACGGCCATCTTCCTGGCCGTCTTGTTGGGCTATTTCTTCTGCAAGTGGGTGCTCGTGAGTCTGGTCGACAAAATCTTTTTTGAGGCCCGCGACCACCTGCAATGGGCCAAGGCACAACTCTTCCTTACAGCCATCGGCGGAGTGCTCATTGCACCTGCCATTCTGCTGCAGATTTTCTTTGATATGGACATCGAAAAAGCGACTGTTTACCTGCTTTCGGTCTTCATTTTGATTAAAATTCTGCTATTTTACAAGTGTTATGTCATCTTTTTCAAGCGAATTGGCTCTTTTCTGCAAATAATTTTGTACTTTTGTGCCCTTGAAATCGTACCCCCATTCTCAATATGGGGTTGTTTACTGCTAATAAGCAATTGTTTGAAAGTAAATTATTAAGACGCAAATGATCAAGAAGATTCTGGTTTCACAACCGAAACCTACCAGTGAGAAGTCGCCCTATTTTGATATTGCCGAAAAATGTGGCGTAGAGTTGGTGTTCCGCCCCTTCATCAAGGTGGAGGGACTCACTCCAAAGGAGTTCCGTCAACAGAAAATCAATATTCTGAACTATACCGCCATCGTATTCACATCCCGACATGCGATAGACAACTTCTTTCTGCTTTGCAAGGAAATGCGCGTGAATATTCCAGAAGACATGAAGTATTTCTGCGTGACAGAGACCATCGCCCTGTATATCCAGAAATACGTCCAGTACAGAAAACGCAAGGTGTTCTTCGGCAGCACGGGCAAGATAGACGACCTGCTGCCTACCATGGTGAAACACAAGACCGAGAAATACCTGGTTCCGCTGAGCGATGTGCACAACGACAGTGTAAAGACACTGCTCGACTCGAAGAAACTGAACCATGCCGAGTGTGTGATGTACCGCACGGTGAGCAACGATTTCACCCCAGAGGAGGTGAAGGATTTCGACTATGACATGCTCGTCTTCTTCAGTCCTTCGGGAGTAGACTCACTCATCAAGAACTTCCCTGACTTCGACCAGGAGAAAGTGGCTATCGCCACCTTTGGTCCCGCTACAGCCAAGGCGGTCAAGGATGCCGGTCTGAGACTGGATCTCGAGGCTCCCTCGGCCAAATATCCTTCCATGACAGGAGCGCTGCTGCACTACCTGTTGCAACAAGACGAGGACTGATACGGTGAGAGGACCCGCTTCTTTTCCCAAGAGAGAGCATCTGGTCAGCCTGAAGTTGACCGACCAACTCTTCAAAGGCGGCAATGGCAAGTCTATGGCCGTCTTTCCGGTACGTATGGTCTGGATGCTGTGCCCACGCACCGCTTACGAGGAGCCTGTCCAGGTGCTCGTCAGTGTGTCGAAGCGCCATTTCAAGCATGCAGTGGACCGGAACCGGGTGAAGCGGCAGTTGCGTGAGGCCTATCGTCACAGAAAGACCGCTTTGGCAGAGGCCATGGAGCGGCGACCCGAAGAGGCGCTCGTGCTTGCCCTCATCTGGATGACCGACAAGCACCGCCGCTCGGAGAAGGTGGCACAGGGTGTGGCACAGTTGCTCCGCCAGTTGCAAGAGAAATTGGATGCCGGAAGCCCTGTGTCATGAAAACCCTCAGCCAACTGGCAGCCTGGCTCCTCTGCCTTCCCATCCTTTTCTACCAGAGAGTCATTTCGCCCTTCACGCCTCCCTCCTGCAGGTTCACCCCCACCTGTTCGGAATATGCCCGGCAGGCACTGATCAAACACGGACCCATCAAGGGTTCCTGGCTTGCACTGAAGCGGCTTCTGAGATGTCATCCGTGGGGAGGAAGCGGTTACGACCCCGTGCCATGAGCCCCAAGGCACCGACCCGTCAATAGAAAACAATCAATCAGCAATAAAGCAAACAACATAGCTATGATCAAGAACTTCGTTGAAGAACTCAAATGGAGAGGCATGCTCGCACAAATCATGCCGGGCACCGAAGAACTCCTGCAAAAGGAGATGGTGACTGCCTACCTCGGCACCGACCCTACTGCCGACTCACTGCATATCGGACACCTCTGTGGCATCATGATGCTCCGCCATCTGCAGCACTGTGGCCACAAACCCATCATCCTGGTGGGTGGTGCCACGGGTATGATTGGCGACCCCTCGGGCAAGAGCCAGGAGCGCAACCTGCTCAATGACGAGACCCTGCGCCACAACCAGGAGTGCATCAAGCAGCAGGTGGCCAAGTTCCTTGACTTTGACAGCCAGGAACCCAATGCTGCCGAGATGGTGAACAACTATGACTGGATGAAGGATTTCACCTTCCTCGACTTTGCCCGTGAGGTGGGCAAGCACATCACCGTCAACTACATGATGGCCAAGGAGAGTGTGCAGCAGCGCCTCAATGGTACCGCCCGCGACGGACTTTCGTTCACGGAGTTCACCTATCAGTTGCTCCAGGGCTATGACTTCCTCTATCTCTACCAGCACAAGGGTTGCAAACTGCAGCTCGGTGGCAACGACCAGTGGGGCAACATGACCACAGGTACGGAACTCATCCGCCGCACCCTCGGCAATGAGGTGGAGACCTATGCCCTCACCTGTCCGCTCATCACCAAGGCCGACGGCAAGAAGTTCGGCAAGACCGAGAGCGGCAACATCTGGCTCGACCCCAAGCGCACCACTCCCTACAAGTTCTACCAGTTCTGGCTCAACGTGAGCGACGATGATGCCGCCCGTTACATCAAGATTTTCACCAGTCTCGACAAGGAGACCATCGATGCCCTTATTGAGGAACATCAGCAGGATCCCGGTCGTCGTGTGCTGCAGAAGCGCTTGGCTGAGGAAGTGACCGTATTGGTTCACTCCCAGGAGGCACTCAACACCGCCATCGAGGCCAGCAACATCCTCTTTGGTAAGTCGACCAAAGACAGTCTGCTCAAACTCGACGAGGCCACGCTGCTCGACATCTTCGAGGGTGTTCCCCAGTTTACCATCGCTGCCGACCAGCTTGGTCAGCCTGCCGTGGAAATCTTCACCGCTGCCGCCGCAGTCTTTGCCAGCAAGGGCGAGATGCGCAAGCTGGTACAGGGTGGAGGTGTTTCGCTGAACAAGGAGAAACTGGCTGCCTTCGACCGTGTCATCACAGCCGATGACCTCATCGATGGCAAGTATCTCCTGCTGCAAAAAGGCAAGAAAAACTACTACCTCATCACTGTTAAATGATTCTGACCGTATTTTTCGCAGAAATTATTTGGCAGTCTGAAGGAAAATAAGTATCTTTGCACCCAAATTTAAGGATTGGACCATGGTGTAATGGTAACACTACAGGTTTTGGTTCTGTCATTGTGGGTTCGAATCCCGCTGGTCCAACTCTTATAAAAAAGCCGTTTGCCCTCACAGGTAAGCGGCTTTTTTGTTACAATTTGTAGGCTTTAAACATATTTGACATCCAAATGAAAGCACATTTGAAAAAATTGTTGTAAGTTTGCAGAAACAAATAAATCACACGACTATGGCAAAGAAAAAAGGAGGGAAGCGCATGTCGAAGAAAGAAATCAGCGACGCGCTTGTAAGATTCTTCAACGAGAATCCCAACAACAGCTACAATACCCGCAAGATATTCAAGGAACTCAAGTTCGTGACCCATCCCGTGAAGATGCTCGCTTTGGAACTCATGGAAGAGATGGCCTGGGATGACTTCCTCACCCGCTCAAGCGACGACACCTACCGGCTCAATACCAAGACCCAGGTGCAGGAAGGAACGTTCCGGCGCAAGGCCAACGGCAAGAACTCGTTCATTCCTGACGATGGCAGCCAGCCCGTGTTTGTGGCGGAGCGCAACTCGATGTCGGCGCTCGATGGCGACCGTGTGCAAGTGTCGTTCATGGCCCGCCGACAGAAGCATATCAAGGAGGCCATGGTGACCGCCATTCTTGAGCGGGCCCGCAACCAGTTTGTGGGCAAGCTCCGTGTAGACAAGGATTTTGCCCTGCTCATCACGCCCGACAATATCATGGCCCACGACATCATCATCCCCAAGTCGAAGCTCAAGGGAGGCAAGACCGATGACAAGGCAGTGGTGAAAATCACCCAGTGGCCCGATGCCGATCACAAGAACATGACGGGCGAGGTGGTGGATATCCTCGGAAAACTCGGCGAGAACAATGCGGAGATGCATGCCATCCTCGCCCAGTATGGCCTGCCTTATAAGTATCCGAAGAACGTGGAGGATGCCGCCAACAAGATCAGCGGCGAGATTACCGCCCAGGACCTGGCCGAACGCGAAGACTTCCGCGAGGTGTTCACCTGCACCATCGACCCCCACGATGCCAAGGACTTCGACGATGCACTCTCCATCCGTCGTCTCGACAACGGACTATGGGAGGTGGGTGTGCATATTGCCGACGTGTCACACTATGTCACCGAGAACTCCATCATCGACCGTGAGGCGGTGAAGCGTGCCACCAGTGTCTATCTCGTCGACCGCACCATCCCCATGCTGCCTGAGCGCCTCTGCAACTTCATCTGCTCGCTGCGTCCCGACGAGGAGAAACTCGCCTACAGCGTCATCTTCGAGATGAATGACGAGGCCGACATCAAGCGCTGGCATCTCGCCCATACGGTCATCAAGAGCAACCGACGCTATGTCTACGAGGAGGTGCAGGCGCTGCTCGAAGACAATGGAGTGAGGGATGGCGAGGGCATGCCTGCCCCGCCGGCTCCTGAGGGAGGCTATAAGGGAGAGAATGCCGAACAGCTCATCACCCTCGACAGGCTTGCCAAGAAACTGCGTGCCGCACGCTTCAAGAACGGAGCGGTGAAGTTTGACCGCGAGGAACTTCGTTTTGATGTCGACGAGAAGGGCAAGCCTGTACGCTGCTACTTCAAGAAGTCGAAGGATGCCAACAAACTTGTTGAGGAGTTTATGCTGCTGGCCAACCGCACGGTGGCCGAGAGCATCGCCATCGTGCCCAAGGGCAAGAAACCCAAGACGCTTCCCTATCGAATCCACGATTGTCCAGACCCCACCAAACTGGAGACCCTGCGTGAGTTTGTGGTGAAGTTCGGATATAAGATGAAGACGGGAGGCACCAAGGGAGCCATCTCCAAGAGCCTCAATGCGCTGCTCGACAGTTGTGCCGGCAAGAAGGAGCAGAAACTTATCGAGACTGTGGCGCTCAGGGCGATGATGAAGGCCAAGTACAGTGTACATAATATTGGCCACTATGGGCTGGCTTTCGACTATTACACCCATTTCACCTCACCCATCCGCCGCTATCCCGACACGATGGTCCATCGTCTGCTCACCAAATACCAGAACGGAGGCCGCTCTGCCAACAAAGACCACTATGAGGAACTTTGCGAGCATTGCAGCGACATGGAGCAGGTGGCACAGAATGCGGAGCGCGACTCCATCAAATACAAGATGGTGGAGTTTATGGCCGACAAGGTGGGAGAGGTCTATGATGCTCATATCAGCGGCATCCAGAGCTATGGCATCTATTGTGAGATTGACGAAAACCACTGCGAGGGTATGGTACCCATGCGCGATTTGGATGATGACTACTACGACTTCGATGAGCGCAACTACTGTCTCGTGGGACGCCGTTTCCATCATAAGTATCAGTTGGGTGATGCCGTGAAGATTCAGGTGGCACGTGCCAACATCGAGAAGCGCCAGCTCGACTTCACCATTGCTGGCAGCACCAAGCCTGCGCCCTCCACTGAGGCTTCTGGCAGTCAGTCGCCGTTGAAGAACTCTTCGGCAGGCAAGAGGTCTAACGGAAAGAAACGCAAGAGAAGATAACGGGAAGATAACAAGGTATGGCTATCCGATACACCAAGAAAGAAGAGCAGCTCAACGCCTGGTCACACGCCGCCGGCATTGTCATGGGGGTAGTGGTGGGCATCCTGTTTGGACTGCTCTTCTTCCGTTACATCGACAGTTGGGGCAAGTTGGGAGTGGCTCTCTACCTGTTTGGCATGACCTCCTCCTATCTCGCCTCCACCATCTATCATGCCACGCGTCGCAACAGCAAGTGGAAGGAGCGTTTGCGCCGTTGGGACCATGCTGCCATCTATTGGAGCATAGCGGGGGCCTATTCGCCCATCACGCTGATAGCGCTGCGCAACTATGGGGCCTATGGCTGGGCTCTCTTCGGTTTTGTGTGGCTGTCAGCCATTGCCGGCACCATCGTCAGTTTCTGCCGTCTCAAGGAGCACAGCAATGTGGAGACCCTCTGTTTCGTGGGCATGGGGCTTTCCATCCTCGTGGCGTTCAAGCCTCTCTTGGCAACGGTCAGCACCGCTGCCGTCGTATGGATTATCGCCGAGGGAGTATTCTATATCACCGGTGCCATTTTCTACAGTCTCAACAAGCGTCGTTACATGCATTCCGTCTTTCACTTCTTTGTCCTTGCAGGCAGCATCTGCCACATCATTGCCGTATGGGACATGCTTATCCTTTACAGTTAAATATTTACCAATGAATAAAAGATTCATCCTCGCAATCATTTCATTTTTGCTGATTCTCTCTACAGCAGTGCAAGTATTGATAACGATAAAAAAGATTTAATAATGAGAAACAATTTACGAAAGAATTATTCGGCGGTATTCGATTGGGTGTTGCTGTTTTATGCACACGAGATGGTGTGGAATGAAGAGAAGACACCCGTGGCTATCTTTTTGGCAGTGGTATGTGTGGCTTTTGCGTTGGTGGATTTCGTAGGGAGACTGAGACGTTGTATACAGGAGGAAGCCAGAACCCTTCCGTTCAGCCTGTTGCTGTTGACTTTGATGCCTGTTGCCGCTCTTTCTGCCTATTCGTTCTATTGGGGAATCGTTGGTTCAAGCCCTTTGCTGTATACCATCTTCCATGTGCTGACCTTGGTGGCGGTACTGCTGTTGGTAGTGAACCGGCGTTTATCCTGTATTCTGGTGGATTCCGGCAGACAATGGGGATTGAACATCATTATCAGTATATTCCTCCTATACGACATCTTTTTCAAGACCGACGGGATGCACGAAACCGTCATCTATAGTCTGACCATCCTCATTCTGTGGACAGATGCTTGGGTGAGATGGAAAGAATGAATAGAGCGAATGGGAGACGGGTTAGCCCGTCTCCCATTCACCTTGCCTTGGAGTGTATCCATCTGATGAGATAGATGACGTCAACTGCTCCAAAAGAGATAAACTGGATGTTTTTTATTGGAAATTACGCTAAAATCTGCCGAATAACTTAAAATGAGCTATTTATGAGTTTTTTACCTTAATAGAGGTAATGATTTGGCAATAGTTCTAATTCATAGGTTTGCTGTCAAACAACTCTTTTCGGGTTGCAAAAATACAATAATAATACGAAACAGCAAGGACTTTTAGCAACTTTTTACGGTTAATTTTCTGTAATTATATAATGTGGTTTAATCGTAATCGCAGAAAAAAAGTATTTTTGTAGGCA
>JAEDMP010000126.1 GCA_016302965.1 Bacteroidaceae bacterium | reverse complement strand
GCTTCCACATCGGGCGCAGACGCTCGTCGTCAGCCTGCTCCTCAACCACCTTGACGCAGCCGTACTGCTGCATCCACTCCCTGTCTTCTGTATAGTCATCGCCATTCGTGGCGATAAAGATGTAACCTACTTTTGCCATATGTCTGTACACTGATTTGCAGAAATCCGCAACCGTCCGTGCCGAATGTCCGACACCGTTACAACGGCGGTTTTGCCATTTGGGTGCAAAGTTACAACTATTATTTTACATTGAGTCTATTTTCATCAGAAATCGTACTAAAATATGTAAAAATGCCATTATTTCTATTCTTTTGCTTTCCTTTGAAATCGTACTCATATATCCGATTAATAATAATGTCTAAACTTTTTACCAACATCATTATAATATGCTATAAAATAACTACTTTTGCACCGTCAAACTTGAAAATACAAATTTATATTATGTCAAAGAAATCGGATAAGCAACAAAATGGATATGATACTATGTGTTCACATCCACACACGACATCATCCAACCATGATGCCGCATCGTACATCATGCCACGAATGAGACTGGCCATTGGCATTGCCGCAGCTTTTGCCACTGTAATGCTTGCTGCCTGCTCGGAAGGCAAGGGGAAATATTCCTTTGGTTCTTCCAAGGAAGCCCTCAGCGAATCTCGCATCTTCCTCGAAAGATTGCGCAAGCAAGACAATGTCTCCGTGAAAGCCCTTGCGCAGTCTGTCAACGAATGGATGGAGATGAATGACTCGGTCAAGGCATGTGTGCTGAGGGACACGACAAAACAGGCTCACATGTACCCGGTCATCGAGTATGCCATCCTTTTGGATTCCATCAACGAGGAATTTGTACGCCTCGCCGTTTCTAAACATCGCAACTTTCGCGACTTGCTTGAGTTTAGGGTGCTGACTGTCTGCAGTGACGACAAAGATTCTGTCATGGAGATTGTCAAAAAGGTTAGTCCGTTCTTCTCTTCTCTCGACAGTGTTTCTGTCAATGTCTCAGGTGGCAAGAGTCTGGTGAAAAAGCGTTATATTGAGTTCCTCGACAAGTCCCTTCTAAAGGGATTCAATGGCGAAGATGACCTTTTCCGTTTCTTCAGCAAAGAGGAATCTCATTTCCGTGCGTTCCTTCATTTCCTACCTGACATGGTGGACGAGGACTTGAAAGAGATAACTGGCAAGACGGAGAAATGCTGCCGGGCAATAGCGAAGGCGGCAAGACGCGGGGTGCTCCCCAAAAAGGAGACGAATGTCTATCTAACCATGCGCACCAGCCACCGTTTGCTGCTCAACACAGAAGTGGCGCTGGAAAACCTGAAAAGCGGCAAGGTTGACAAGAAGGCATCGCTTCATGCCTATGCATTTCTGCTTCTTAATCCCTTTGTGTTCATTGATGATAAGTCTTTTGCACTGCTGTCAGATGACGAGAAGTCAAGGCTCTATAAGGTAGCGGATATTGTGCCCAATGAACTGCGGCGGATAGCAAAGACTCTGCGCATGGACAAGGAGAAAGTGGAAGACATTCCCAGTGAAATGCTCAAAACTTATGTGCGCAAACATACAAATGTAATGGCAAACTGAAAAAACAGATAGTGTTATGCTGAAATCCTATGTCAACGATTTTCTCGCCATCATGCCACTGCAGATGCCGAGTCTTCTGGACAAGAACCGCTTGTCTGAACCTCTCATATACAAGGACTATGCGCTACTGGAGTTTTCCCCATCCGCGCCTGTCAGTTTGGAAGAAGTGACCAACCAGCTCGAAGACGAGATTGACTTGGTGTTGCTCTATGTCCACATACCATCGCTTGCTACTGAATTCGGACGGAGCTGTTGTGCCTACTCCAATCCTGCCTTCGGACACATGTATAAGGTCAATGCCATGACCAATTCCGACGGAATGGTTGACCAGATACGTGTGACCATCTATGACGATTTGGAACTGATGTCGGGAGATGTCATTAACGACCTAAAGCTCCACTCCCGCACAGGTCACTTCAAGTATGCGCTATCCAAGGAGGACGTGCTGCTCAACTTCATCGGTTAGCAGCCCCCGTTTCGAGTTTTATTGTACGAGTTCTATACTTAGGCAAAGGACAACCTCCCTGCCAGTATGCAATGACCGTCAGATGAGACAAACATTATACGAACGACTGGTCTGCATTCTCGATCGTCACCGCACCTGGCTGGAGGTTGCCGATGCCCTCTCCGTGCAGAAGCACACTGCACTGCAGAACGACTGCCTGTCCGTCATCCTCTGCCGTGTGCTTGTGGTCAGGGCTGCCAGACACCACCATCCCTACAGGAAGGGCAAGATGTGGCAGATTCCTGAATGTGACCTCGAACGGGCTATACAAGCGATACGCCCCGCAGACCCTGAGTTCCGCCGGCGCATCTCTGCCGACAGTCCTTCTCTGGAGGATGTGGAGCGCATCATACAGACTGCCACCCACGGTCTGCTCCGTCCCGAACTGAGCGAACTGCCGATATACACATGTCATTATACATTTAAACAGAAAACATTATGATTTTTACACACACTATTTTTCTTCTTCTGCTGTCCTCGCTCTTCTTCGTGCCGCAAT
Source organism: Bacteroidaceae bacterium (assembly GCA_016302965.1). Lineage (GTDB taxonomy): Bacteria > Bacteroidota > Bacteroidia > Bacteroidales > Bacteroidaceae > Prevotella. Next base: position 60 of record JAEDMP010000126.1, on the reverse strand, counting down.
GGCTACACAGGAAGCGTCACCCGTTCATGCGCAAGTTCTACCTCCGCATGACGGCTCTCC
>JAEDMP010000125.1 GCA_016302965.1 Bacteroidaceae bacterium | reverse complement strand
GTATTCGTAAACTCATGGATGTTGCGTCGCTTTTTGTTGATTTCTACTCTTTCACGGATGGTGTTTATCAAGTTCATCTTGTCAGGGACACCAATGATGTCAAGGCGTGGACGGGTACGGTCGCCACTGTAGATGCTCACGGTCTTCAGGCCGAGGAGTATCTGGAGGAAGGAACGCTGCTCGCTATAGTCCACCACACGGTACAGTTCGATGAAGTCCTTGGTTGTAGAGAAGATGCCGAATTCGTATTTTAGCTGCTCTCCACTGATGACATACACCATGCGCGTGATATACAGGTAGCGATAGACCAGAAAGAGAACAGCCAACAGCACCAGCCCCAACAGATATGGAACTACACTTTCTGGCATGAGTCCTTCATAGCCGATGGCGATGAAAAGGAGGCACACACAGATTGCCGTCATGCCTTCCTGCACGACGAACTGCCGGCCCGATGGGTGGAGCCTGATGGATGGGTATGGTGTATTCATTTATCTGCCTCTGTGGTAGGTATGTTTCTTCTCGTCACTCTCGCTGACGGCTATCTCTCCGTCGTTATTGAGGTCGATGCCGGCATGGGTGGTGCGGCTTTCCTCTTTCTCTTCTTGCTGTGCTTTTTCTGTCTCCTGTCGGATAAGTTGGTCGTTCCAGTCCTTACTGCCGTCCTGCGGCACCTCACGCATGACGGTGAGATTGGCAAGGGCTTCGGTTTCACGCATCGTAGGATGCAGGAAGTTGACTGCGTAGGTCTTGACGGCCAGAAATGGCGACTCGCCACGCTGCACAAGGGCATTCTCGTTACGGGTACCGAAAGCGGGCATGACATCGAGTTCGCGATAGTCGTCCCAGTCTACAGTCATCACATAACCGTCAGGGAAATGTTTGTCGATGAAATCATTCAGCACTTTTGTCTCTTCATCGGTAAGTCCCTCGTAATCGCCATTCTCCATAGCACACAATGCCCATTCAGGAACATGGTAGGTACCAAGGTCTTTCAGGTGGGCAAGTTCGCTGCCGATGGATAACTTATCGGTCATCGCCTTGTGGTATTCGTTTCTCAGCTGGGCCACTTTGACGGCTTGCTCATGTACATCCTCCTTGCAGCAGAGGTGGCTATGGCTCATATCATGCAGTTCATCGCAAGCATCGAAATACTTGGCGTGTGCCTCGTACACGTCATTGGGCAAAAAATCCTCCTGACCGGAGTAGATGTCATCCTTGTTGATAAGGGTGGCCATGTATTCCTTCATGTCCTCGGGCACCTTGGGCAGATCGGCCTTGAGGTTGCGCAGTTCTCTGTTGAAGTTTGCAACGAACTGTTTGCCGGCCATATCGTTGTCGAAACATAGATGATGGCAGGCTTCCTGGGCTTCCTTGATGACTTCACGGAACTGCATCACCGTGGGATTGCCTCCCGTAGAGAGGAAGACGGCATCGCCAAGATGCGGGTCGTGAGGAGCATGGAGCTGGTAGTAGGCCATGGCATCGTAGGCGCTCTCGAACCACAACACCTGCTTGGCATCCTTCAACGCTGTGCCGTTGGGACTGGCTATCCACAAGCCTTCGGAAGAGTTGCTGCCCAAGGCTTTTCCTTTGTATCCGCTGCTACCATCAAGACGTGGCTTGCCTCGCTCCTCAAAACCGACGACTCCCTCCTTGCTAGGAATGTGCAAGGGGAATGACAAGTTCTTATAGAAGCGTGGTTTGTTGTCTGCTGTCTTATGTGAGGCCAACACGAAATGCTGCGCAAAGGCTTTCTGCGTAGGGATGTCTATCATCCTGCTTTTGAAGAAGGGATAGAACTTCTTGATGTTCTCCATATTGTGCTTCTGGTAGGTCAGCACACTGTAGTCCTTGATGTCGAAGGGCTTTATGTCTCTTTTGGGCTTGATGATATTGCGCATATTGTATTCTATAGGTTGGTTCAGCAATCGGTTGCAGACGAGGTTCACGAGGTGATGGGGATTCATACCTGCCTGGTACTCTGAGAAGAACTCGGGGTGCTCGGTGATGAAGGAGATGACGTTGTACACCTTCTGCTGTGGCGGCTGGAAACAGCACTTGCCGTTCTGCGTGACGATGAACTTGTCTCCTTTCACACGGCGGCCTTCGCTGTCCAACCGCACATACGACGGATAGCGCAAGCCATCACGTCGGTGGAAGTGATAGCCTGCGTCTCTCAGCACGTCCTGAATATCAATGCGTGCCTTGAAGTCGTCGTATGTGAGTTGGTCAGACATTGTTAAGCTATGAGTGAAAAGAACATTTTTATCTTCCGTGACCCATGCCATGATTGTGGCTGCCTGCATTGAGACCAGCATCGAATGCTCGCGCTGCAATGTCTTGCGGCGAGTCCACGCCGGGTTTGACGTAGATGCGGGCTGTGCCATGCACCTCCTGGTGTATCTCGGGCGCGGGGCCATGCGGATGTTTGATGTGTTCGATATTGTGGGCGATGTCAGCGCCAAGCATAGTGGCTTCACGGGTGGCATAGAGTCCTGCGCCAAGGAAAGCACCGAGGTTGAAACGCTCACGCATCTCTGGGCGCGACTTCATATCCACCTCCTTGAAGATTTTTGACATCATGCGCTGACGCTGGTAGTCATCGACAGCAAGGAACTTGTCATACTGCTTCTTGCTGATCTCATGGGTGATGACTTCGCCATTGATGACGGCGCTCATCTTGTAGGT
>JAEDMP010000072.1 GCA_016302965.1 Bacteroidaceae bacterium | reverse complement strand
GCAAGAACTGGCAATCCTCACGTGTTTGGACCTTGGCAGACTGTGGCGGTTGTCCAATAGCAACTCGTTGCCATAGGACAAATGCCTCAGTCTGACAACCATCTCTGTGACGCTTCGCAGCGGTGCGGGCTCGGTTTAAGAAGGAATTTGTAGCATAAAACAACGTGAGATACAAGGTTGTATCAAGAAAACATTGTTGACTCACAGTGTGTTGCATTTATGACTCCCTTCAAGATACAACGCTACACAGCGAAAAGTGCATTTATTTTAGGCTATATAGCCATAGATAAGAAAAGACATCCACCTATAAGGCGAATTAGCCCTATAAGTGGATGTCTTTTTCGTTATTGGCAAGATCAAGACTTATTCGTCCTTCTCATTGTCTCCATAGGAGAGGTTGCCTTCAAAGCCCAGTGTCACTTCCTGCACACCGTGCTTCTGGATGTATTTGTTGGTTGTGGTGATGTCGCTGTGGCGTGCCTGGTCACGGGCAACGACAACACCCGCAGCATTGGCAAGGTCGCGGATGCCGGTGTCCTTCAGGGAATAGAACTGGTAACAATCGCTCCAGCGAAGCGTAGCTCGCATCTTCTTCCAGCGTTTGTTGAACTGGTCGGATCCCATTTTCTCTCTGTTGGGCAGGAAACCTGTGCCGAAGAGGTAATGGGTGTCGGGCCATTTGAAGATGCCAAGGTCGAGCATGAGCTTGATGATGGACTTGTTCAGGCCCACTTCCGCATCGCGGTGGTTCTTGCTGAACTTCTTGGAAACAAAGACCGTCTGGTTCTTGAGAGAGATGTCGCCAATCTTCAGGTTGCTCAATTCACCTGGGCGTATCAAGGTGTAATACTGCATCATGCAGGCCAAAAGAAACGGCTTGTCGTTCTCCTCAAGATAGGTTTGCATGCATTTCAGCATTTCTGGAGTCAAGTCTTTGCGGAACTTCTCATGTTCCGGCATCACCTTGATGCGTTCAACAGGATTGGAACTGATGTACTTTCGTGCCATCATGAACTCGGCTAAGCCGAAGAGCCAACCACGATAGTTGTTGCGTGTTCTTGGACTACTTTCGCGGTCAAGGTAAATCCAGTCGATGAAATCGTTGCAGAACGACTGGTCGAACTGATAAGCAAACTTGATGGGACTGGCAAGTGAGGCGATGAACTCACGGAGGATGTTGACTCGCGAGTGATAACTTTGGCGGGTCTTCTTCCTGTCCATCCTGTCCACATAATCTTCATATCGCTGTAAGCAGTTTTCGAAGATTACATGGCCACGGGTGTCATCGTTGTTCACCCATGGGTTCCATCCCTGCGAAAGCTGGCGCGTGAGCACCTGCATGATTTCGTTGGCACGGGCCTTCTTCTGTGAGATTGTAAGACTGCCGCTAACGTAGTAGCGTTTGCGGCGCATAGCATTGATGGCCGGATCCCAAGCGGTGAAATCGACAAACCATCTCACACCTTTGTGTAACGTGGGTGGTGTGTAGCCCACGAGGCTTGAACTTTTGCCTGTGCGAAAAAAAGAGCACATTTTTTAACATCTTTTAAGCTCGTCATTCCAGCGAGTAAAAGACGTTTGTTCAACATCCAGTTCTAAAGTGGCGCAGATATTTATCAACACAAAACGAAAAGAGTGACGTAACTCGTTGATGTCAACTCGTTACGTCACTCTTGGCGGAGAGAGAGGGATTCGAACCCCCGGTGCCTCTCAGCACGACGGTTTTCAAGACCGTTGTAATCGACCACTCTACCATCTCTCCTTGGTCCGTATGGTGACCGTTACCTTGATTTTCGGCTGCAAAGGTATAACTATTTTTTGGATTGTGCAAATGTTTTTGCTACTTTTTGCTGATAAAAGTTGAAAAAGTAGTACCTTTGCACCATGATTTACCCGAAGAACTTTGAAACAAAGATAGGATTTGACGAGGTGAGAGGACTGCTCAAGCAGCATTGTCTCAGCGTGTTGGGCAAGGAGATGGTTGACCGGATCGGTTTCTCCTCCCAGCCCGACACCATCCGTGAATGGCTCTGCCAGGTGAGCGAGTTCCGCCGTCTGCTGGCTGAGGCCGAGAATTTTCCCCTGCAGTTTTTCTTTGATGTGAGAGAGGCTGTGGCGCGGCTGCGGCTTGAAGGAACCCATCTTGACGAGTCGGAGCTGTTTGACCTGCGCCGATCGCTCGATACCATCAACGGCATCGTTGCCTTTCTGCGCAAACCGGCCGAGGATGACGAGAACGCCTTTCCCTATCCGGCACTGGCGAGGATGGCTGAGGATGTGATGAGTTTTCCGCAGATTGTGGCGGGCATCGACCGGCTGCTCGACCGTTTCGGCAAGATGCGCGACAACGCATCCTCTACACTGCTGGGTATCCGTCGCGAGCTCTCTGCCACGGAAAACAGCATCTCGCACACGCTCTACAGCATTCTGCGCAACGCACAGCGTGAGGGGCTGGTGGACAAGGATGTGGCACCCACCTTCCGCGACGGGCGTCTGGTGATTCCTGTGGCTCCGGCCTTGAAGAAGAAGATTCGTGGCATCGTACACGACGAGTCGGCCACGGGCAAGACCGTCTTTATCGAGCCTGCCGAGGTGGTGGAGGCCAACAACCGGGTGAGGGAGCTCGAGTCGGAGGAGCGACGCGAGGTGATACGCATCCTCACGGAGTTTGCTGCCGAACTGCGGCCCCATGTGCAGGACATCCTCCATGCCTACCGTTTTCTGGGTCTCGTCGACCTGACCCGGGCCAAGGCCTGTCTGGCTGAACAGACACGGGCGGTGGAGCCCCGTGTGGAGGCTCGTGCGCATATCGACTGGATTGGTGCCGAGCATCCGTTGCTGCAGATCTCGTTGGCCAAGCAGGGCAAGCGCGTGGTGCCGCTCGACATCTGCCTCACGCCCGAGCGCCGTATCCTCATCATCTCCGGTCCCAATGCCGGCGGTAAGTCGGTTTGCCTGAAGAGTGTGGGACTGTTGCAGTATATGATCCAATGTGGGTTGTCTGTACCCATGACCGACCGCTCCACGGCGGGCATCTTTGCCCATATCATGATTGACATCGGTGACGAACAGAGCATTGCCGACGACCTGAGCACCTATTCGAGCCACCTGCTCAACATGAAGCAGATGATGCGCCATGCAGATGGCGAGACGCTGCTGCTGATCGATGAGTTTGGCGGCGGTACGGAGCCGCAGATTGGCGGAGCCATCGCCGAGAGCGTCTTGCGCCAGTTCTGCAAACGCGGGGCCTGGGGCGTGATTACCACCCACTACCAGAACCTCAAGCATTTTGCCGACAGCCACGAGGGCGTGGTGAACGGTGCCATGCTCTACGACCGCCACGAGATGCGCGCCCTGTTCCAGTTGGCCATCGGACAGCCAGGATCCTCGTTTGCCATCGAGATAGCACGTAAGACGGGCATCCCCGAGGAGGTTATCCGCGACGCTTCGGAGTTGGTGGGTAGCGAGTATATCCAGAGCGACAAGTATCTGCAGGATATCGTGCGCGACAAGCGCTACTGGGAGGGCAAGCGACAGACCATCCACCAGCATGAGCGGCAGCTCGAGGAGCGCATACGCCGCTATGAGCAGGAAATCAAGGAACTGGAGCAGAGCCGCAAGGACATCCTGCGCCGTGCCAAGGAGCAGGCCCAGGAACTGTTGAGCGAGAGCAACAAGAAGATAGAGAATGCCATCCGCGAGATACGCGAGAGCCAGGCCGAAAAGGAAGAGACGAAACGCATACGCGAAGACCTGAACGCCTTCAAGAAGGAGGTGATGGAGATTGACACCAAGGCTGAGGATGAACTCATTGCACGCAAGATCAAGCAGATTCAGGAACGCAAGGAGCGTCACGCCAAACGCAAGAAGGAGAAGGCTGAGGCCAATGAAGCTGCGGCCGAGAAGTTGCGCCAGGCGGCTGCCAAGAAGGCCGAGGAGGCGCGTCCCATCGAGGCCGGCGACACCGTGCGCATCAAGGGGCTCACCAGTGTGGGCCGTGTGGAGGCGATGGACGGGAAGATGGCGGTGGTCATCTTCGGCGACATGCGCACCAAGATGCGCGCCGACCGCCTGGAGCGTGCACAGGCTCCGAAGCGGGAGGAGACAGCGCAGGCCCTTTCGGCCGGCAGTCGCATGACCCGCGAGACCATCGACGAGCGCAAGCTCCACTTCAAGCAAGACCTGGACGTGCGCGGGATGCGCGGCGACGAGGCGCTCACAGCCGTCACCTATTTCATCGATGATGCCATTCTCGTGGGCATGAGCCGTGTGCGCATTCTCCACGGAACGGGTACGGGGGTGCTGCGCCAACTCATCCGCCAGTATCTCTCCACCGTGCCCAACGTCACGGCCTATCGCGACGAGCATGTGCAGTTCGGCGGTGCGGGCATCACGGTGGTAGACCTATAACAAGGTTTTATCTGTCATCAAGCAAGCGAAAACGTATGGATTATCAGATCGATGTTGTCATTCCTTGGGTGGACGGAAGTGACCCCGAATGGCTGGCACGTTACAACAGGTATAGCGGGCGTTCCTCTGACGATGCGTCGGAGGCACGTTACCGCGACTGGGACAACCTGCAGTATATCTTCCGCGGTATCGAGCGTTTCTGGCCCTGGGTGGACCGAATCTTCCTGATTACCGACGGGCAGCAGCCCCGCTGGCTGCGCCGTGACCATCCGCGGTTGCGCTTAGTGAACCATGCCGACTATATCCCGGCCGACTGCCTGCCTACGTTCAGCAGCCATACCATCGAACTGAACCTGCACCGGATCACGGATCTGAGCGAGCATTTCATCTATTTCAACGACGATTTCTTCCCCGTGCGTCCGATGCAGGCTTCCGACTTCTTCCGCAACGGTCTGCCCTGCGACTCAGCCGAGCAACAGACGCTGCTGAGCATCTATGTGCCGGGCGACTCTACCTTCCAGCATATCGACTTCACCAATCTGGGACTGCTGAATGCCCACTTCCGCAAGAGGGATGTCACGCGAAATGAGCTGCGGCGCTGGTATGGTCCCTATCTCGGGCTGCATGGCATGTTGCAGGCGCTGATGAAGGCGAACCAGCCTTTCTTCACGGGCTTTGCGCTATTCCATTCGGCGCAGTCGTTTCTCAAGAGTTCGTTCGAGAGGGTATGGGAGGTTTATCCTGATTTCCTGCAAACACACTGCCGCAATCGTTTCCGGCAATGCACGGATGTCAACCAGTGGCTCGTGCGCTATTGGCAGTTGGCCGAGAATCGCTTTGCGCCCTGCAGCATGAGCCGGCGCAAACTCTATGCCTTTCCCTCTGATGATGCCGCCGAGGTGGCTGCCGCCATCCGTAGCCAGCACTACGATATCATCACCGTCAACGATACTCCTCTGCTTGCGGCTTCCGATTTCCCGGAAGTCAAGCGGATGGTCAATGGAGCGCTGGCGGAGATTCTGCCCAACAAGTCATCGTTCGAGCTGTAGTGGGGTAGGGGCTTCCAGTCATAGGGGACGAAAAAAAGAGGGTCGTCCGTTCTGGACAATCCTCTCGTCTCTTTTTTCGATAAATGCAGTGTCGATAAATACTGTGTCGATAAATGCAGTGTCGATAAATACTGTGTCGATGTATTGATGGTTAGTTTTGGGGGAGCCTCTTGTCGGATTCGAACCAACGACCCCGAGATTACAAATCACGTGCTCTGGCCAACTGAGCTAAAGAGGCGGGTGGGCAAGCTACTTACATCGCGCCGCTACAACCAACTACCTTTGCTACGTTCCCGTCCTGGAGGATTCGAAGGGAGCTGGCCGTGCAAGACTTGCCCGTCATGCGTTTAAGCGGGTGCAAAGGTAACACTTTATTTCCGAAGAAACAAATATGGGCGCACTATTTTACGAAATGTTAACAAATAAAATCAGGTCCAGAGTTCGGTGATGAACATGGGCGTTTCGTCTTTCTTGTCCATGCTGTGATTGCTTACGGATTGCTTATGGATAATCGCTAATGGTGTTGTCAGTCTTTTCTCTTATACTCCTTCTTGCGTTTCGGGTTCATGGGAAACCATCCCTTTTCCACCCTCTGTTTCTGTTCGAATATCTCGAGGATGCTCCATAGGCAGGAGCATCCCACGACTCCAAGAATCGGACTGAGCAGCGGGTCGGCTGTGAGCAGGCTTGCGATGATGGCGGCCACGCCTGCCAGGGCGAAGACCCACCAGCATCGGGTGCCGAAATAATACTCACCCTTGATGACGATGGGGTGGAAGACACCGATTACCGCGAAGGTGATGATGGCTATCAAGAGGCCGGAATAGTTCATGTGGATATGGATGTGTTTTTTTTTATTCTATGTATCTGATCATGTCTGTGCGGCGGGGTTTGGCCTGTGGGGTCTCGTCGGGATAGCCGAGTGCGATGCAGTAGAGCAGCTGGTAACCTTCCGGGAAATCCATGCGGTCGAGGAAGGGTTTGGCCGAAGGCGAGTCGAGCATCCATCGGGCCGAACTGCCGAGACAGCAGGAGCCGATGCCTTTGGCCCATGCCGAGAGGATGATGTTCTGTCCGAGCAGTCCGCAGTCGATTTGGCTCATGTCATAGCGTGTGTCGTTGGCGATGCAGATGACGCAGGGGGCATTGACAAAGATATTCTTGAAGCCCTCGCGCTCGGCAATCTTGGGATTGTCACTCACGACGGCTTGGGTGATGCTGTCGATGAGGGCGGGAGAGAGTACGCGTATCTCGTAGGACTGCAGGTTCTTGCCGTTAGGGGCATTGATGCCGCAGTCGAGGATGGCATCGAGCGTCTCGCGGCTGATGGTCGAATCTTTGTATTGGCGGATGCTACGCCGGCTCATGATGAGTTCGGTGAGGGTCTGGTCGGCCGTTGTGGCCTGGTCTGGCTGTTCGCTTGTCTGGCTGCAGCCCGTGAGCATGAGGGTAGTCATGGCGATGGCGGTGATGGTGGTTTTGATAGTCATGATGGGAATCGTTTGGTGTGGGGGTTACTCGGTGGGTTTGAAGTCGGATGCCGGATGCTTGCAGGTGGGGCAGACGAAGTCGTCGGGCAGCGTTTCGCCCTCGTAGATATATCCGCAGACGGTGCAGATCCATCCCTTCTTCTTGGGTTGCTGCGGGGCGGGCTTGATGCGTTTGTGATAGTAGGCGTAGGTGGCCGAGGGGTCTTCTTCGGTGCTGAAGGCATCGGTCACTTCGGCGATGAAGAGCGTATGGGTGCCCAGGTCAATGGCCTGTTCCACCTTGGCCGAGATGACGGCGTTCACGCCATCCACGATATAGATAACGCCGTTTTCCAGCCGGTAGAAGCTGATGCCGAGGGTCTTGTCCACGTTCTTCCCGCTCTGGAATCCCCAATGCTTGAAGGTGTCGAAGCGGGCGTTTTCCGAGAGCACGGACACGTTGAACACCCCCGTTCTGAGAATCATGTCGTGGGTGAGGTTGTTCTTGTTGATGGTGACCGAGATGCGGTTGGGGGTTACTGTCTGCTGCACCACAGTATTGGTGATGCAACCGTTGTCCTTGTCGCCTTCGTGGGCTGTCACGACGAAGAGCCCGTAGGAGAGTTTGAAAAATGCGCTGTTGTCCATATTTCTTGTTCTTGATGTTAATGCTGAATGTTAATGCTGGTTATTGGTGCCCTGGTCTTGGGGCTGTTCCGTCTTGAATACGATGCGGAAGGAGCCGTTGGTGAAACTGGTGCTGGTGATGCGGAAGGAGCCTATCTCACGTGTCGATGCCACGTGCTGTCCGATGCAGGGACAGATGTCGTAGTCGCCTATGCGCACCAGCCTGAGCGTCTCGCTGGCATCCTCGGGCAGCCGGTCGAGCTTCACTCCCTCGGGAATCTGGTCGCGGGTGACAAACTGGTAGTCCACAGGCAGGTCTTGGCGGATGAGTTCGTTCATCCGTCGTTCCACCTCGGCAATCTCCCCGGCTGTGGGGCAGGTGCTGAGGTGGTAGTTGATTTTCGATTTCTTCCGCTCGATATGGGCGTTCCGTGAGCGTTCGCATCCGAACATCCTCACCATCGTCTGGTTGAGCAGATGTTCGGCTGTATGCGAGGGGCGGTGCTCCTCCTTGTTGTGGCTGTTGAGTGCCGGTTGTTCCATGGGGCAGGGTGGTTATATATAATAATAGGTGGCGGTTGGTGAGGATGCCTTTTGGCCTCAGTCTGCAAATATACGGAGTATTTTCGAGATAACGGGCTATGGGGCGCGGCTATGGCATGAACTTTAACATTCTTTTGCGGCTGGGTGAAGGTTCCTGCTTCTTCGATGTTCATGGGTGGGCGATGCTATTTGGTTACAGGTTTTCCTCTCAAGTTCCAACAAATACTCTTTTTTGTCCAGTCCTCCCGCAAAGCCGGTCAGCGAGCTGTTGCTGCCAATGACGCGATGGCAGGGGATTAGGATGCCGATGCCGTTGGCGCCAATGGCTTGTGCCACGGCCCTCACACCCCTTGCATGGCCAATCCTCGTGGCTATCTCCATATAGCTCCTTGTTTCTCCGTATGGGATGTCGGACAATGCGCTCCATACCCGGCGCTGAAAATCAGTGCCTACAGGGTGCAGCTGAATATCGAACAGCTTGCGCTTGCCTGCAAAATACTCATCCAGCTGCCTCTTGGTCTTTTCGAGAACAGCGGACGGGGCAACGCAGAAATCAGCATGCATGTATCGCCCAATCCTGCGCATGTTCCGATCGGCACATGGCAGTCCGTTCCAGTCGCACAGACACAGTTCGTCGCCCGTGGATGCCAGGATGAGTTCCCCGCAGGGGGAGTTGTAATATTGTATGTAAACCATTTGTCATGTACAGGTTATATTTGTTGTATTTAATTGGTTAACAACTACTTCCCGATGCAAAAGCGGGAAAAGATGTTTTCGAGAACGGCGGACGAGGAGAAGGTTTCCTGGCCTGTAATCTCGCCGAGGGAGTGGAGGCAGAGCCGCAGGTCTTCACTCAGCAGGTCGCCGCTCAATCCGCTGTCGAGCCCCACGATGACCCGGCTCAGATGGGCTTCTGCCTGACGTAGCGCATCATAATGGCGGGCCGAAGAGATGATGGCGTCCGACGAACTGAGGTCGGGCAGATGGGCTGCACGGAGGATGGCTTGACGAAGGGCGGGAATGGATTCGCCCTGACGGGCACTGATGCCGATGATGTCCAGGCTGCCATCCTTGTGCGAGGCTATGAGCTGGCGGAGGGTGGGGGTGAGGTCTGCTATGTCGGTCTTGTTGTTGACGATGATGAGTTGTTTCTCCTGGCAACGGCTCTCCATGTCGGCCATTTCTTCTGGAGTAGGCACCTCGTCAACCACCCAGAGCACGATGGAGGCTTCGGAGAGTTTGCGGAAGGTGCGGCCGATGCCAATCTGCTCCACCTCGTCGGTGGTGGAGCGCAGGCCAGCCGTATCGATCATGCGGAAACAGATGCCCTCGATGGTGATACAGTCTTCGATGACGTCACGCGTGGTGCCATGGACCGAACTGACGATGGCCCGCTCTTCGCCCACCAACTGGTTGAGCAGGGTGCTCTTGCCCACATTGGTCTTGCCCACGATAGCCACGGGTATGCCTTCTTTGATGGCGGAACCTGCGGCAAAGGTAGAGGCCAGATGCTGCAGATGGGCGAGGATGGTATGCGAGAGCTGTTGGAGTTCGGAGCGGTCGGCAAACTCGAGTTCCTCGTGGTCGCTGAAGTCGAGTTCCAGTTCCAGCAGCGAGGTCATGAGCATCAGTTGGTCGCGCAGGGCAGACAACTCGGTCGATACGCTGCCGCGCAACTGGTTCATGGCGGTATGGTGGGCGGCACGGTTCGATGAGGCGATGAGGTCGGCCACAGCCTCGGCCTGGCTCAGGTCCAGTTTGCCGGCCAGAAACGCCCGCTGCGTGAACTCTCCGCCCAAGGCCTGCCGACAACCGCCCTCAATGAGCAGCTGCATCACCCGGTTCACGATATACCTCGACCCGTGGCAACTGATTTCCGTGGCATCTTCACCCGTATACGAGTGAGGCGCACGAAACACACTCACCATCACTTCGTCTACAACCTCGCCCTCGCCTTCTACTCCCCCTGCCGGGGCGATAATCCAGCCGTAATGGAGCGTCTGCCCCCCGGCCTGGCTGAGCGGTTTGCTGAAGATGCGGTCCGTGGCGGCTATAGCTTCCGGACCCGATACGCGGATGATGGCAATGGCGCCTCCGATGGCTGTTGCCACGGCGCAGATGGTGTCGTCTCTCATAATCTGTTTCGTATGATATAACTCCTGATTTTGATTGCACAAATCTTGAGATATGTGCATTTATAGCCTCAAAGGTACGCAGAATCCATGAAAAAAACAAGATTAAACCCTCAATTTTGATAAAATATTTGCAGATATTGCACAAAAGTTGTAATTTTGTGCCGAAATTTTCAATCCATAGTAGTATTATTACATTATTTTAAGATGTCTCACAATTTATTGAAAGGCAAGCGCGGCATCATTTTCGGCGCGCTCAATTCTGAATCTATCGCCTGGAAAGTGGCTGTGAAAGCCGTAGAAGAAGGTGCCAGTATCACCCTCAGCAACACCCCCATGGCTTTGCGCATGGGCGAACTGGATGAACTCAGCAAACAACTCAATGCCCCCATCGTGGCTGCTGATGCCACGAGTGTGGAAGACCTGGAGAAAGTGTTCGAGGAGTCGGTCAAACTGCTCGGAGGAAAGATTGACTTCGTGCTCCACTCCATCGGCATGAGCCCCAACGTGCGCAAGCACCGCACTTATGATGACCTCGACTACAACTATCTGCAGAAGACGCTCGACATCTCTGCCATCTCCTTCCATAAGATGCTGCAGGTGGCCAAGAAGCAGGATGCCATCGCTGAATATGGTTCGGTGGTTGCCCTCACCTACGTGGCCTCGCAGCGTACCTTCTTCGGCTACAACGACATGGCCGATGCCAAGAGCATGCTTGAGAGCATCGCCCGCAGCTTCGGATATATCTACGGACGCGAGAAGAACGTGCGCATCAATACCATCTCACAGTCGCCCACGCCCACTACGGCCGGCAAGGGTATCAAGGATATGGAAAACCTGATGGACTTCTCGAACAAGATGTCGCCACTCGGCAACGCTACCGCCGAAGAGTGTGCCAACTATTGCGTGATGATGTTCAGCGATTTCACCCGTAAGGTGACCATGCAGAACCTCTTCCACGACGGTGGTTTCTCTTCAATGGGTATGAGTCTGCGTGCCATGAACCAGTATGCCAAGGATCTCACCCCCTATGAGGATGAGAACGGCAAGATTATCTACGGATAATCCTCTGGAATCTCTTGGGAATCTGTGTATCCTCAGGAGTAAGGCAAACCCGCAATCGGACAAAAACAAGCATCAATGCAAGGCTATCTGTTGGCGAAACGCCGCAGGGTCTGGATGAGATAATCAGTCTCCTTTTCAGTCAGCACCTGGCTGCAAGGGAGGCTGATTTCCTGTTGGTGGATGGACTCGGTCAGAGGTAGTCCATCTACTGGCAATCTGAGAAGAGCGCTTGTGTTTCCTTGACGGTAGCATTGCTGGAGATGGGGAGGGATGGGATAGTGGATGAGGGTCTGGATGCCTGCCTCGGACAGATACTGTTGCAGTGCGTCACGCCGGGGACAGAGGACGGGGAAGATGTGGAACACACTCTGCTGCCAATAGTCCATCGACGGCAACTGGAACAGGGGATGGTCCACCTCCTCAATCAGCCTGCGGGCCATGAGCCTCCGCTGGCGGTTGTCATCATCGAGATGGCGCAGCTTTACATCGAGCACGGCAGCCTGGATCTCGTCCAAGCGGCTGTTGCGCCCGCAATAGTCGAACACATATTTGCGTGCCGACCCATAGTTGGCCAGTGTGCGCACCAGAGTGGCCAACTGCTCGTTGTCGGTAGTCACGGCACCTCCGTCGCCCAGGGCACCCAGGTTCTTGCCAGGGTAGAAAGAGTGGCAGAGCGTGACCTCTATCGAAGTGTCGTGATAGGGCGATGAGGGCGAGCCGGGAGCCACCACCTCGCCCGAAGGGGTGTAGAGACCATGGCCTTGGGCATGGTCGATGAGGAGCTGCAGATGATGGCGGCGACAGAGGTCGGCGATATGGGGCGTGAAGGCGTTGCGCCCATAGAGATTCACGAGCATCAGTGCCTTGGTGCGTGGGGTGATGGCCTCCTCAATCAGCCGGTCGTCTATCTGGAACGTGTCGGGGCGGGGCTCCACCAGTACGGCCTTCAGCCCGTTTTCGGTGATGGCGAGGATGGTGGCGATATAGGTGTTGGCAGGCACCACTACCTCGTCACCCGCCTCCATCACGCCCATCTCCATATAGGCGCGCAGCGTGAGCGTGAGCGCATCCAGTCCGTTGGCGCAGCCCACACAATAGCGTGCATGGTTGTAGGCGGCATAATGCTCTTCGAAACGGCGGTTGGCCTCGCCCTGCAGATACCATCCGCCGCTCACCACCCGGCTCACGGCCTCCTGTATCTCCTCGCCGTGCATGGCAGTAATCTTCTTAAGTTCAAGATATTTTATTTCCATCATCACAAAAATCCCATTCAAATATTACAATT
>JAEDMP010000124.1 GCA_016302965.1 Bacteroidaceae bacterium | reverse complement strand
TGCAGTCGTGGTGAATGTGCAACGGTGTCTTGCTGGTGCTGCCGTCGATGACGGCGGCAAAGTGTGGGGTGACGACGATACCGTCCTCACATGCTGCTGCTGCGTTTTTTCCTGCGATGTGCTGTTCGATGATTATCATGCTTATCAAAATATGTATATTGTTGTTATATCAACTGCAATAGTCATTGCCAGCTATCAAAATGAAGAAGAGGGGAAGTCCCCCTGTACTTCATTTTGATACTGGATAGGGCACTCTGTCAGCCGAACAGAAGGCGCAAAGCCTCCTCGACCTTTCTGACGGGGTGAAGCTCAATCTTGAACTTGGAGTGGTGGAAACCCTGGAGGTTGTATTTGGGGACGATGATATGCTGGAAGCCCAGTTTCTCGGCTTCGGCCACACGCTGCTCGATACGGCTTACGGGGCGCACCTCGCCGCTCAGACCTACCTCGCCTGCCATACACCAGCCTGCTTCTATCGCCGTGTCGACATTACTGGAGAGCACGGCGGCAATCACACTCAGATCCATCGCCATATCCGTCACACGCAGACCGCCAGCGATATTGATAAATACATCCTTCTGAATCAGTTTGAATCCTACGCGTTTCTCCAGTACGGCCAGCAGCATGTTCAGACGGCGCTGGTCGAAACCCGTGGCCGTGCGTTGTGGCGTACCGTAGGCGGCTGTCGATACCAGTGCCTGGGTCTCCACCAGAAACGGACGGACACCCTCGATGGCCGAACTGATGGCAATGCCCGAGAGTCCGTCGCGGTCTTGGGTCAGCAGCAGTTCCGAGGGGTTGCTCACCTGGCGGAGGCCGTTCTGCTGCATTTCGTAGATGCCCAGTTCGGAGGTGCTGCCAAATCGGTTCTTGATGCTGCGCAGGATGCGGTACATGTTATGCTGGTCGCCCTCAAACTGGATGACCGTGTCGACGATGTGCTCCAGAATCTTCGGACCGGCCAGTGTGCCCTCCTTGTTGATATGTCCGATGAGGATGACGGGAATGCCGCTGGTCTTGGAGAAGCGCAGCAGTGACGAGGCGCATTCGCGCACCTGGGTGATGCTGCCTGGGCTGGAGTCGACCTCTTCGGTGGAGATGGTCTGGATGGAGTCGATGATGACCAGTTCGGGTTTCACCTCCTTGATGTGGCCGAAGATGCTTTCGAGCGAGGTCTCGCAGAGTATCTGGCAGTTGTCGTGTTCGTCGGTGGGGGAGATGCGCAAGGCGCGCATCTTCAGCTGGTGGGCGCTCTCCTCGCCGCTCACGTAGAGGATGCGGCGTTCGGGCATGTTCAGGATGGTCTGCAGGGTGAGTGTACTCTTGCCGATGCCCGGTTCGCCGCCCAGCAGGATGATGGAACCCGGCACAAGACCACCGCCGAGCACCCGGTTGAGTTCGGCATCGTGCATGTCGATGCGGGGCTCGTCGTGGGCACTGATCTCGCACAGGTGGAGTGGGCGGCTACCTTTCTCCAGTGTCTGTCGGATAGAGGTGGCGGCATGATGGGCTGCCTGGCTGCCGGTGTCAGCCGAGACGCGCAGTTCCTTGAACGTGTTCCACTGGCCGCAACTCGGGCATTTGCCTATCCATTTGGCCGATTCCTGGCCGCAGTTGCTGCATACATATACCGTCTTGTCTTTTGCCATAATGCTTTCGATTTGAAGAGGGTGTAATCCGTATGGAATTGAACATATAATAGAAGAGGCAGCCATCCAGACATCCTGTGATGACTGCCTCCGTATGGTTACGGTTGGGGGATTTCCGCCATGGGAATCACCTTGGATACCGCCTTGGCACAGAAGTCCGTTTTCAGTGCTGTACGGGAATCTTGTCTACACGCTTTTGGTGGCGTCCGCCCTCGAAAGTGGTCTTGAAGAACTCGTCCATGATGAGGCCTGCCGTCTTGTTGTCGATGAAACGGCCCGGCATCACCAGCACATTGGCATCGTTGTGCTGACGGCACAGGTGGGCAATCTCGGGAATCCAAGCCAGGCCGGCACGCACGCCCTGGTGCTTGTTGAGCGTGATGCTGATGCCCTCGCCACTGCCGCAGATGGCAATGCCGGGATATACCTCACCACTCTCGATGCCCTCGGCTAGTGCATGGCCGAAGTCGGGATAGTCGCAGCTCAGGTCGCTGTAGGTGCCATAGTCCTTGTAGGCATAGCCGTGCTCTTCGAGATAGAGCAGCACATATTTCTTGAGTGCGTAGCCTGCATGGTCGCAGGCTACGCCAACAGTCTTCACTTCCATAGGCTTAGAGCATAGCTTTCACCTGATTGTATACGTTCTCTGCGGTATAGCCGAGTTTCTCGTCGAGCACCTTGTAGGGAGCGGAGAAGCCGAAGCTCTCAAGACCCCATACCTTTGACTCGGGAGCGGCACCGATGAGGAAGCCCTGGAGGTTTACGGGCAGACCGGCGGTCATACCGAATACCTTGGATCCAGCAGGAACTACGCTCTGCTGATAGGCTGCACTCTGGGTGCGGAACAGACCCTCTGAAGGAACGCTCACGATGCGAACCTTAACGCCATCCTTGCGGAGCAGCTCGGCACCGCCAACGAGGGTAGATACCTCAGAACCGGTAGCTACGAGCACTACGTCAGGATTCTCGTCTGAACCAGCCACTACATAGCCACCCTTGCGAGCCTGCTCGTAGTCGTTGCCCTCAGGCAGGTTGTTGATGTTCTGACGGCTGAAGATGAGAGCTGTAGGAGTATCTGTGT
>JAEDMP010000071.1 GCA_016302965.1 Bacteroidaceae bacterium | reverse complement strand
GCCCAACGTACTGGCATCTGGATGGGGCACTCAGTAACCGACGGGTATCTGTTCAGCGATTAGATTTGCGGCTTCTCAATAATCACGCGCTTACAGCGCGTACTGGTTATTGTATTCGCTGAGCACATTGACATGGTATATAATGTTAAAAGTTCGTTGTTGATGCGGATGGTTTGGAAGAAAAGAAGTACCTTTGCATGAACAGTTGTAACACTTAACGATTATTCATGATGGAATTGTACTACATTTCCGCCGTTATCGGCATCATCGTATTTGGCATTGTGGGATTTCTTCTGGGCAAGCGGATCAATGGCAGCGGTGCCTGGAAGCAACAGGTGGAAACGCTCGAGACCCAAGTGGAAGAACTGAAGGAAGGGGCGCAGGCGCAGGCCGACACCATCCAGTCGCAGAACCACGAAATCAGACAACTCACCTCAGAGCGGGACGTGCAGGCCACGAATGCCGAGCATTACCGGAAACAGATATGCGAACAGCAGAACGCCTACGAGAGGCAGTTGGCCGAGGTGAAGGAAAACCATGGGAAACAGCTGGAGGATGGCAAGGCCCTGCATGAGAAGCAACTGGTGGAATTGAGGTCGAGTTACGAGAAGCAGCTGGCCGACCAGAAGGAGGCTTTCGACCGGCAGCTTGCCACCCTGCGCGAGATGAACAAACAGCAGATTGAAGACCAGCTGGCACTCATCAAGGAACAGCTGAAGACCACCTCGGAATCGGTGCTCAAGGCCAGGCAGGAGGAACTGGGCGAACGCAACAAAGAGCAGGTGGGAAAAATCATCGACCCGCTGCAGAAGAGCCTCAAGGATATGGAGGAGGCTTTGCGCCACTCGAAGGAACAGCAGCAGGAAGCTCTCACACGACTCGATGCCACCATCAAACTCAGCATGGAGAAGAGTGCCTCGCTGGGCGAGACGGCCGACAGGCTCACCCGCGCCCTCACCGGCGAGGTGAAGGTGCAGGGCAACTTCGGCGAACTCAAACTCAAGCAACTGCTCGAAGACCTGGAACTCAAGGAAGGGGAGCAGTTTGACACCCAGGAGACGCTCAGAGACCGCTATGGCAAAGGCAACAAGGGAGACGACGGCAAAGGGCTCGTTCCCGACTTCATCCTCCATTTCCCCAACAACCGCCACGTGGTGGTAGACTCGAAGATGTCGCTCACCGACTATGAGCGATACATGAACGCCGATGACTCGTCGCCCGAGAAGCCGATCTTCCTCAAGGCACATATCGAAAGCGTAAGGGCACAGGTAAAACGTCTCGCCAAAAAAGAGTATACCCGCTATCTGCCCGAAGGCTACAACCGGCTCAACTTCGCCATCATGTATGTGCCCATCGAGGGGGCGCTCAACCTCGCTCTGCTCAACGACACCACCCTCTGGCGCGAAGCCTACGACGAGGGCGTCATGATTCTGGGTCCGCAGACGATGTACATGAACCTGCGGGTGCTGGAGATGATGTGGACGCAGGTGAAGCAACTCAAGAACCAGCAGCTCATGATGGATGCCGCCAACCTGGTGATAGAAAGGGTGCAGGACTTCGGAGTCCGTTTCCTCGACGTGGAGAACAGCATGAACGATACCATCCGGAGAATGTCGAAACTGAAAATCACCACTGCCGAGAGCGGTCCCAGCATCATCACCGCCGCACGCAACCTGCTGAAGGCCGGGGCGAAGGAGAACAAACGCAAGAAGTCGCTCTCCGAGATGGACGACTCGCTCTTTATCGAGAGCCAGGATTCAGACGATTGATGTCGCCGATAAACAGGATGTCTTTTTGGGCAATGAGAAAGGGTACCGTCCGGAGCAGCACCCAGCATGAGGCCATGCAAAGGAGAACCGTAGAGACGAAAATGGACCAGTCGACCAGCAACAACTGGTGCGGGCCAAGATGTGTCTCGAAAAAGACTCTCAGGTCTCTGAAAAACAGATAGTGGGTGCCGAGATAGACAATGGAGTAGCGGCCGATGAGAGTGACAACAGGAATGGAGCCGATGGCTTTGGACAGCAGCAGGAGTCCCGTGACACCGAGAAAGCCGGGAACATAGGTATGGAAGACGGAGGCCCGGATGTTGTTGATGCGGTAATCGATATTACCGTTGGCAATGAGCAAGGCCATGCCGATGAAGACAAGCGATGCGGCCAGACTGGCATACCGGTTGGTGTCGTTCTTCAGAATCGCCGTTTCGTGCATGATGAGATGCCCGAAGATGAAAAACGGAGTGGCCGTGAGCGTGGAGTCGATAAAGAAGGGCAGGTCGATGCCCATGCGGTTGCAGCGGATGCCGCAGAATCCGGCCAGCAATCCCAGCCCTATCTTCACGGGAATCTGGCAAGCACCGCACCGCCTTGCCACCCTGTCGATGACCATGAAGAAGAGGTACATATCGAAGAGCGAAAAGAGGAACCATATCGGCGAGTTGAAGAAGTGGCCGTCAATGTCCTCGGTCAGGATATAGTATAGAGGAGAGTAGTAGGCAAAATCCGTCCCCTCGGCCATGGACTTCAGATAGGCGGCCGCATTTCCCAACAGCATGAAAAAGCAGAAGGGGATGAGAAGCCGGTTGACCTTCTTGTTGAGGAAGAGCCCCGGATGCTTGACCGAGACAAACAGTCCGGCTATCGTGTAGTACAAAGGCATGCGGGTGGCACGGAGCATATCGCGCAGGGCCGGACTCAGGTCCATGATATGTTCTGTGGTATGATAGAGGATAACCAGAAGGATGCAGATTCCTTTGGCCGTATCAATCCATCTCAGTCGGGGCTTGCCATTCTGTGGTTCCATGCTGCAAATATACGACGAATGTTTGAATCGGCCAAAGGAAACGGGTGATTTCTTGGTTGCTTGCTTAAAAAAACTTAAAAGTGACGGGCCGAGAGGAGCATGGGTTTGGGTATCTGAGGAAAAAGCAGTACTTTTGCACCGCAAAAATCGCAGAGGCTCCCGCAAGGAGGCCGAAGCGGTTGTCATAACACATTATTTTATTTATTAATTAACAGTATGAATCAATACGAAACCGTTTTCATTTTGACTCCCGTTTTGTCTGATGAACAGATGAAGGAAGCGGTCGCTAAATTCAAGAAGGTCCTGACCGACAATGGTGCAGAGATCCTCAACGAAGAGGCCTGGGGATTGAAGAAGATGGCTTATGCTATTCAGAAGAAGTCCACAGGTTTCTATTGCCTGCTGGAATTCAAGGCAGAGCCTTCAATCGTGAACAAGTTGGAAGTAGCTTATCGCCGCGACGAAAAGGTGATCCGCTACATCACCGTGAAGCTCGACAAGTATGCCGCAGAGTATGCTGAGAAGAGAAGAAACAAGTATGGTAAAAAAGAGGAGGCTTAATCTATGGCAGCACAAGAATCAGAAATCCGCTATTTGACCGCTCCTACCATTGACGTCAAGAAGAAGAAGTATTGCCGTTTCAAGAAGAGTGGTATTAAGTATATCGACTATAAGGATCCCGAGTTCCTGAAGAGGTTCCTGAACGAGCAGGGAAAAATCCTTCCCCGCCGCATCACCGGTACCTCACTGAAGTATCAGCGTCGCGTGGCTCAGGCCATCAAGCGCGCACGTCAGATAGCTCTGCTTCCCTATGTAACTGATTTGATGAAATAATTAAGGAGAAGATTGACATGGAAATTATACTGAAAGAAGATATTATCGGCCTGGGTTACAAGAACGATATCGTGAATGTAAAGTCCGGTTATGGCCGTAACTACCTGATTCCTCAGGGTAAGGGTGTGATTGCTTCTCCTTCTGCCAAGAAGGTGCTCGCTGAAAACCTCAAGCAGCAGGCTCACAAGATTGCTGCACAGAAGGCTGCCGCCGAGCAGAAGGCTGAAACCCTCAAGGGTGTGGAACTCGTCATCACCGCCAAGGTGGCCGCTTCGGGTCAGCTCTATGGTTCGGTTAACGCCGCTACCGTGGCTGAGGAACTGGCCAAGCTCGGCAAGGATGTTGACCGCAAGATTATCGTGATGCGCGACATCAAGAAGGTGGGCGATTTCGTTGCCAACATTCATTTCCACAAAGAGGTGATTGTTGAGCTGCCTGTAAAGGTGGTTGCTGAGGGTGAGACCGTTGAGGCTCCCGTGGCTGAGGCTCCTGTTGCCGAGGCTCCCGTAGCAGAAGAGACCGAGGCTCCCGCTGCCGAATAAATTGCATGACGTGAAACCGGTCATCGTCGCATGACTTTGACCGGCTATCATAAACACTCAAGGATTCCCGATGACCAGATTCGTCTGGCTCTTCGGGAATCTTTTTTGTAACACTGTTTCTGAAATCATTTGATATTCTTCACGAAAGATGATGCTGACGAGTCTGTTTCTGGCTGTCTTCACACTGATGCAGCTGAATTGTGAGAATCTCTTCGACTGTCGCCATGACAGTCTGAAGAATGACCTGGAGTTTCTGCCGGATGGGGAACGCCACTGGACTCCCTACCGATACTGGAAGAAACTCAACCAGACGGCACGAACCATTATCGCCTGTGGCGAGACGGATAACGGAGAAGCCGGTTTGCCCGACCTGGTGGCCCTCTGTGAGGTGGAAAACGACTCGGTGATGGAGGCGCTCACCCGTCGCTCATTGTTACGCCATGCCCACTATCAGTATCTTGTCACCCGGTCGCCCGATAGTCGTGGCATTGATGTGGCGTTGCTCTATCACTACCGATCTTTTGCCCCCATCCGTCATACAGCCCTCTCCGTCGACTCGAGTCTCATCGGGCATCCCACACGTGACATCCTCTATGTGGAAGGCCGGCTGAAGACCGGCGACACTCTGCATCTCATGGTGGTGCATGCACCCAGCCGGAGGGGTGGCGAAGCGCAGTCGCGTCCACACCGTATGGCGGTGGCACAACGGCTCCTCATGGCTGCTGACTCCATTAGGGAGCGGCATCCCGAGGCACTCATCGTGATGGCAGGCGACTTCAACGACCTCTCCTCCGATCCCGCTATCCGCTATCTCGCTGAGGGTGGGATGGAAGATGTGTCACAGAAGGCTGTGGGCAGAAAGAATGGAGTGGAGGGTACCTACCGCTACCAGGGGGTATGGGGCAGCATCGACCATATCCTCGTGAGTGCGGCCATGAGAAAGAGGGTGGTGGATGTCGCTATCCATGATGCCGACTTCCTTTTGGAGGAGGATGAACGCTATGGAGGCTTTCAGCCCCGACGCACGTTCAAGGGCTACCGCTATCAGGAGCAAGGCTTCAGCGATCATCTTCCCTTGATTATGCATTTCAAGTGATGGTCTGTCGGGGGGAAGCGGCGGCAGCGTCAGTCGAAGGACAGTTTGGCCAGTCTGTCACGCAGTTGGGGGGCGAGCGACCTGCGGATGGCCAGTCTGATTTCGCAGGTGTTGTCAAAGGTCTGGCTGACGATGCGGGGTTGCATATCTTTGATGATGCGCATCACATCATTCATCATCACATAGGTGAAGCTGTAGGTAATTTCCTCCTCGATGAGCCGTTCCTCCTCCACAGCATGGTTGATGGCATCGGCTGCCGCCTCGCGGTAGGCCACGATGAGTCCGCTGGTGCCCAACAGGACACCGCCAAAATAACGGATAACCACCACGAGGATATTGGTGAGTTCCCGGCTGTTGATTTGTCCCAGGATAGGCTTGCCGGCAGTGCTGCTCGGTTCGCCGTCGTCGTTGGCTCTGAACTCGTTGCGTTCATGGCCCAACATATAGGCCCAGCAGACGTGCCGTGCGTCGAAGTATTTCTTGCGGTATTGGGCCACAATCTCTTTCACCTCGTCGACACTCTCCACGTGGTGGGCAAAGGCGAGGAATTTACTACGCTTTTCCGTAATATATCCCTCGCCAATGGTCTTTTCGGATATCGTTTTGTAGGAATCCACGAATACGGTATCAACTAAGTTTGTGAATCACCAGACCCGACCTCAGTTTCGGTTCAAACCAGGTGGCCTTGGGTGGCATAATCTTGCCGCTGTCGGCAATGTCCATAATCTGTTTCATCGAAACGGGATAGAGGGCGAGAGCCATTCTCATCTCTCCGCTGTCCACACGGCGTTTCAGTTCGCCCAGTCCGCGCAGTCCACCCACGAAGTCGATGCGCTTGCTGCTTCTCAAGTCCTTGATGCCGAGAATCTCGTCGAGGATGAGGCGGCTGGAGATGTCTACGTCGAGCACGCCGATGGGGTCGCTGTTGTCATAGGTTCCCTCCTTGGCCACGAGACTGTACCACTCACCGTCGAGATAGAGCGAGAACTCATGCAGCTGGGCGGGACGGTAGTTGTCCTTGCCCTTGACTGTGACGGTGAAGTTCTTGGCAAGTGCCTGCAGGAACTCCTCGGAGCTGAGACCGTTGAGGTCTTTCACCACCCGGTTGTAGTCGAGGATGGTGAGCTGCGATGCCTGGAAGCAGACAGCCATGAAGTAGTTATACTCCTCGTTGCCCTGATGGTTGGGGTTCAGCTTGGCCTTCTCGGCACCTACGAGGGCGGCAGCGGCCGAGCGGTGGTGGCCGTCTGCGATATAGAGCGAAGGCATGGCCTGGAACTCACGCGTAATGAGCTGGATATCCTCGTCGGAACTGATGACCCAAAACTGGTGGCGGAAGCCGTCGATGGGAGCCACAAAGTCATATTCGGGTTCGGTGGCGGCGTAGCGCATGATGAGGGCATCGAGCACTGCGTTGTCGGGATAGGCAAAGAACACGGGTTCGATGTTGGCATCGTTGACCCTCACGTGCTTCATGCGGTCCTCCTCCTTGTCGCGACGGGTGAGCTCATGCTTCTTGATGACTCCGTTCATGTAGTCATCCACGTAGGCACCCACCACCAGTCCGTACTGCGTCTTTCCCTGCATGGTCTGGGCATAGATGTAGTAGTGGTCCTGCTGGTCCTGGACGAGCCATCCCTGTTCCTGGAACTTGCGGAAGTTCTCGGCGGCTTTCTCGTAGACGCGCGGGTCATATTCGCTGGTTCCCTCGGGGAAATCAATCTCGGGTTTGATGATATGGTAGAGGCTCTTCTCGTTGTCGCCGGCTTCCTGGCGTGCCTCTTCAGAGTCGAGCACGTCATAGGGGCGCGATTCCACCTGCTCTACGAGCTCTTTCGGTGGGCGGATGCCTCTGAATGGTTTGATTGTTGCCATGGGTCGATAGGAATGAGTGGTTACTTGTTCACCTGGAACTTGGTGCAGCCGTCCTTGAAGAAGGCATTGATCTGCTTGGCGGCAGCGATGCCCGCATTGGTGTTGGCCTCGGCGGTCTGGGCACCCATCTTCTTGGGGGTGCTGAAGTAGCGGCCCTCAAACTGGGCAAACTCAGCGTCGGCATCGGGCTTGATGTCGGTCACATACTTCAGGTCGGTGCGCTCGCCCAAGAGCTGGATCAGTTCGGGTTCGTTGATGACCTCCTTGCGGGCGGTATTCACGAGAATGGCCCCCTTCTTCATCTGTCCCACCATCCGGTAGTTGATGCTCTGCTTGGTCTCGGCAGTGGCAGGGATATGGAGCGACACGATGTCGCAGGTCTTGAAGAGTTCGTCCTGATTATCCACGGCGGTCACGCCAGCGCTCTCGATGGCCTCTTTCGGGCAGTAGGCATCATAGGCATACACCTCCATACCGAATCCGGCGGCGATGCGGGCCACGTTGCGTCCCACGTTCCCGAAGGCGAGGATGCCCAGCTTCTTTCCCATGAGCTCGGTGCCAGCCTTGCCGTTGTAGAAGTTGCGAACGGCATACACCAGCAGACCGAACACCAGTTCGGCCACGGCGTTGGCATTCTGGCCAGGGGTGTTCTCGGCCACTACGTTGTGGGCGGTGGCAGCCTCGAGGTCGATGTTGTCATAACCGGCACCGGCGCGCACCACAATCTTCAACTGTTTGGCGGCGTCGAGTACCTCGGCGTCTACCTTGTCGGAACGGATGATGAGTGCGTCGGCATCCTTGACGGCATCGAGCAACTGTGCTTTCTCCGTATACTTCTCCAGCAGGGCCAGTTCGTTTCCTGCAGCCTCAATCTCGGCTTGTATACCCTTCACCGCTGCTGCGGCGAAGGGCTTTTCTGTTGCAACAAGTACTTTCATTGCTGATATGCTTTTGGTTGCTGTGATTAGTTCTGCTGTTCAAAATCCTTCATGGCCTGAACCAAAGCGTTCACGCCCTCGATGGTTTGGGCGTTGTAGCAGCTGGCGCGGAATCCGCCTACGCTTCGGTGACCCTTGATGCCCACCATGCCGCGGGCGGTGGCAAAGTCGAAGAAGGGTTTCTCCAGTTCCTTGTACTCCTCGTTCATCACGAAGCAGATGTTCATCACCGAGCGGTCCTCTTCGGCCACGGTGCCCTTGAACAGACGGTTGCGGTCAATCTCTGAGTAGAGCAGTTCGGCACGCTGCAGGGCCAGCTTGTCCATGGCTTCTACACCGCCGTTCTTCTTGATCCAGCGCAGGTTCTCGAGCATGCAGTAGATGGGCACAACGGGAGGTGTGTTGAACATCGAACCCTTCTCCACGTGGGTGCGGTAGTCGAGCATGGTGGGGATGGTGCGGGGAGCCTTGCCGAGGGTGTCGTCCTTGACGATGACGATGGTCACACCGGCCATCGAGAGGTTCTTCTGGGCACCGGCATAGATGCAGTCATACTTGCTCACGTCAACGGGACGGCTCATGATGTCAGAGCTCATGTCGGCAATCATGCGTACGGGCACGTCCAGTTCCTTTCTCATCTCCGTACCGTAGATGGTGTTGTTGGTGGTGATGTGCAGATAGTCCACATCAGTGGGGCACTCCCATCCTTTGGGGATGAACGAGAAGTTGGCATCGGCCGACGAGGCCACCTCAACCACCTCACCGAAAAGCTTGGCCTCCTTCATGGCCTTCTTGGCCCAGGTACCGGTGTTGAGATAGGCTGCCTTGGTGAGCAGGAAGTTATAGGGTATCATACAGAACTCAAGCGAGGCGCCACCACCGAGGAAGATGACTGAATAGCCTTCGGGAATCTGCAGCAGCTCCTTCACGAGAGCTACGGCCTCATCAACAACTGGCTGAAAATCCTTGGCGCGATGACTAATCTCCATCAGGGAGAGTCCAGAACCGTTGAAGTCCAGACACTGCTTGGCGGTGTTTTCAATAACTTCGCGGGGAAGCATTGAGGGACCTGCATTAAAGTTGTACTTCTTCATTTGATTGTCAATTTTTAGATTAATGATATGTATCGTTATGATATGATTCTATGGTTTGATGTCACGAGTGACGAAAAAACGGCTGCGAAGTTACACTTTTTATTCGAAATGGCCAAATGATTCGTCGAAAATGTAATCAAAATATTTGTTTTGCTTACTATTTGACACTCTCAATAATGGTTTTCACGCCTTTTATCTTCTCGCCCCTTACGTTTTGTATCACCTCTTGCATCCGCTCTCGTCGGATGGCGCAGTAGGCATAGTGTTCTTTCACGTCGATTTTTCCAATCTCTGAAGGCTCGAGACCTCCCTTCTTGCAGAGGAATCCCACGATGTCGCCCTTGCTGATTTTGTCTTTCTTGCCTTTGCCGATGTAGAGCGTGCTCATGCGGGGGTGGGCTGGGGGCGGCAACTGTTCGGGAATCCCGTAGGGTTCGATGGGGTTGTCGATATATTCGGGGATGTGTTCCTCGGGTCCGATGAGGAAGAAAGCCCGGCCTTGGGCCTCCCATCGTGCCGTTCGTCCGATGCGGTGGATATAGTCATCCTGGCTGAGCGGCAGGTGGTAGTGAACGATGTTCTCGATGTCGGGGATATCGAGTCCGCGCGATGCCAGGTTGGTTGCCACCAGCACGTTGGCCGAACCGTTGGTGAAGCGGTAGAGGGCATCCTCGCGTTCCTTCTGCTGCAAGGCTCCGTGGAAGAGGCTCACGGTGAAGCCCTGTTGGCTGAGGTATTCGGCGGTACGTTCCACGCTCTCACGGAAGTTGAGAAACACGATGCTGCTCTGCTGGCCGAACGAGCGCAGCAACTGGTCGAGCGTGGCGAGCTTGTCCTTCTGCGGACTCTTCACTTCATGGATGGCGATGCGGCTGCTGGTCTCCTCTTCGTGGTCGAGGAAATCTACCCGTGTGACTCCCCTCATGTTCACGAAATCGGGAATCTCCTCTGCCTCGGTGGCCGAGAGCAGGAAGCGTCGGCGCAATCCGGGCAGACTGCCCAGCAGTTTGGCCATCTCTTTCTGGAAACCCATTTCGAGACATTTGTCAAACTCGTCGATGACCACATAGCGGATGCCATAGCGCGAGAAGTTGTCCTTGTCGAGATGGTCGTTCAGGCGCCCTGGTGTACCGAAAATGATTTGCGGTTGCAGTTTGCGGATGATGCGGTGCTCGTCCATGGTGGGGCGGCCTCCGTAGCAGCAGGTGGAGCGCAGGGCTGTGGTGGCAGCCTTGAGCACACCGTCCGACTGCAGCGCCAGTTCGCGTCCGGGGGTGATGACCAGAGCCTGCACCTCGTTGTTGGTTGTGTCGGTCAGCTGGATGAGGGGCAGCAGATAGGCGAGGGTCTTGCCCGAGCCGGTGGGAGAGAGGACGATGACATCGCCCTTTCCTCTTGCGATGGCTTCGGCCGTGGCCTGCTGCATATCGTTGAGTTGCGTAATCTTCAGTCTTTTCAAACAGTCGTTCATGGGTATATCTAATCGGGTGTTCTTCAGGTGAACTTACCTTTTGTTGTTTTTCTGTTGCAAATATAGGGATAATCTCTTAAACCTCCAAGTGTTTTTGGTAAAATCTTTCTCAATTTTCTGACAAAGTGTCAAATCCTGTCTAAAACGACCTGTATGAGGCTGTCAATCTTGCCCTGATAGTTAGGGGTTGCTTTTCCTGCCCAGCGGTTGGCCACTACCATGCAGACCGTTGTGGCATGATGGTGCATCAGCCGCGAGAGGCCGGCGATGGCCGAGCTCTCCATCTCATAGTTGGTGATGCGTCGCCCTTCGTGGCTGAAGCTTTCCACCTTGTTGTTCTGTTCGGGGTCGGCAAGAGGTATGCGGATGCTGCGTCCCTGCGGCCCATAGAATCCGCCGCACGAGATGGTCACGCCCCGCATCATGTCGTGGCCAGCGATACGTTCCACCAGTTTCTCGTCGGCATGGACGACGTAGGGGTGGGGGATGCAGATGTTGCCCTTCCATCCTAAATGGGCTACGAGAGCTTGTTCCAGGGCGAGGTCGCAAACGGCATCACGTCCGGCATAGAAATTGAGCAGCCCGTCGAATCCCACCGAAATCTCTGAACAGATGAAGGTGCCGGTGGGGGTATCAGGCTGCAGGCCTCCGCAGGTGCCGATGCGCACGATGTTGAGTTGTCGGCTGACGGGTCGGTCGTCGTGTGTGTCGAAGTCGATATTGGCGAGTGCGTCAATCTCATTCATCACGATGTCGATATTGTCACATCCGATGCCGGTAGAGATGACGGTAATTCGTTTGCCCTGATAGCTGCCCGTGATGGTATGAAACTCGCGGTTGCTGATGTCACATTCGCGATGGTCGAAGTGGGAGGCCACCAGTTCCACTCTTCCCGGGTCGCCTACGAGGATGATTCGGTCGGCGAGTTGTTCCGGTTTCACATGCAGATGGAAGATGCTTCCGTCGGCGTTGATGATGAGTTCTGATTCTTTGTATTTCATAAGCCCGATACTTTTGGTGAAACAATATGCCCGATAAGGTCTATATAATAATAGGTGTAGCTGATGTCAGCGACGGTCATTGGCTGTTCTCTGCCTTTCTGATGTCCTTGGTAAGCTGTTCGATGCTGCTGATGAGCAGCAGTTCCTGCTGTTCGTCTATTCTGATTTGTTCGCCCAGCTGCAGTTTGTGCTCACCGCTGGCCCGTGAATAGTCGATGCGCATGGATGCCAGTTTGCGTGAGAGTTTCTCCAACTGCTGTTTCTGTTGGATAAGTTGGGTGAATCGCCGAGGGTTGCCTTCAGCCTTGAAGTCGGCAGCCTTGAAGCAAATCCGTTGGTCGTTCACGACAAAGCCTTCGGCGGCATTGGCTTGTTTGGCGTTGCCCTGGGCGCGGCGCTGTTCCAGTGCTTTCTTGCGTTGCAGGGCAGCCTTTCTCGCCTTGCCGTTGCCCCAGGTGTCGGCGATGCGGTTCAGCGAGGCAAGCTGTCTGAGTTTCTCTTCCGGGATGTCGGCAGCAGGATAGGTGTCTCTCACTTCAGAGGGAATGAAGCAGTAGATGCACACCTTTCCTTCGGGTTGGTTGCGGTCGGTGACAAACCAGCCGAGCTGTTCGATATCGTCGATGGCAAAGAGATAGTCATTGCCGGGAGAGTTGAAGGGCATGCCGATATTTTCAGGGGTGAGCAGCTGTTGCTGGTCGGGGTCAAAGCGGGTGACAAAGATGTCATATCCGCCCAAACTCTCTTCACCTTTGGCGGCAAAGTAGCAGGTGGTGCCGTCGCTCATCACGAAAGGATAGTTGATATCTTTGAACACTTGGGTGTCAATGCCCTTCATCAGCGCTGGCGCCGACCATTCTCCGGCAATCTTGTCTGAGGTGTAGAGACGGGTCACGCCGTTGCTTCCCTTCATGGGGAAATAGCATTTGCTGCCCATCTGGTTCATGTTGACAATGGCGTTGGGCTGGTCTTGCTTGCCAAAAAAATCCGCATAGCTGGAGAGGGAGCCTACCTCAGGGTTGAGGGCATAGTGTTGGAGCAGTTTGTTCTTGTCAACCACCATGCTGTCGATGACCACAATCTTCTGGGTGGCGCTCATCATCAGCAGCGTCTTCTCTGCCAGTCTCTGTTCCTCTTCGGTTGGTTGCTGGCGTTTTTGTTTGGCTACCTTCTTTTGGGGAGCCCGTTGCCGGGCCTTCTGCGCTTGTGTGGAGGCGCAGCATCCGGCCAGTACCAAGGCCGTCAACGCATATTTCATGATATCCATTCTCATAACTCCTAAATTCCGCAGCACTTTAGTTTAACTTTTTTTACAAGTACCTGAGCAACAA
>JAEDMP010000070.1 GCA_016302965.1 Bacteroidaceae bacterium | reverse complement strand
CCGCCACCGATGCCGAGGCAGAGAAGCAGTGGAACGAGGCAGAGGAACAAATCCGTGGCTATGCCAAGGGCAAGGTCGTGCGTCAGATGACGCAAGGCACGGAACTCCATCTTATTGTTGCCCAAATCAAGGGCTATGACCTGTTGAGGCTCGACCCTGTTGAGGCTGATAACTAAGAAATTGTCAGTTGCTTAGGGTGTGTTCCTGGTATCTGACTTGTTTTTGATAGATAATCGTCTATATTTTGCCACAAAGGTATAAAAATTCCTGTTTGTGGCAAAATATATACCCCTTTATTCTGCCACAAACAATGGTTTTTAACGGTTTGTGGCAAGTTATATGATGATATTATTCAACTTTCCTGCCCTCCTATCCGTTGCCAGTAGATTTCACTTAAATTAAGGTGGAAAACTGGAGTTAATAAATATGGAGGAAATGTTGGAGGATTGGAAATAAGTTTGTATCTTTGTCGCGAAATTATGAAAATGGCACAAAACTTATAAACTTTTATCAATTGATGGGTCAAATCACTAACCAGCGTTAACTACCGATGAGAGACCCATGCGGTCAGATAGAAAAATGGATGAATATCAATCATGTAAAAAAGCGATAGATGTGATGAACACGAAAAAAAAGATGCATCCCCTGCTGCAGAAGATGATAGTCTCTGCGGTAGCCTTCCTGATTGTGGGTGTGTATGCCGCAGTGGCCCTCAACCTGTCCCTCTTTAATCCTGTGAGCAAAGCCTTCAGCGACTACTCCATTAACGACTTCTACTACCAGGTGTTGGGAGCGACTGCCGACCCCGACACCAGTCATTTGGTCACCATTGTCGACATGACCGAGGTGACCTCGCGCCGCGACTTTGCCGCCATCCTCAGGGAGATCGACCTGCAGAACCCCAAGAGCCTGGGCGTGGACATCGTCTTCGAAGGACTCAAGGAAGACTCGCTCGGCGATGAGATGCTCGCCATGACCGTCGCAGGACTGCGCAACACCGTCTTCTCCTATAAGATGATCGACGATTCCTATGCCAACGGCAGCTATCACGAAACGGTGCGCTCCTATTTTGCCCCTGAGATTTCTGTCGATGAGGGATTCTCCAATATGCCCCGCAACATCTACGGCGGCATGAAACGCAATCTCAGCTTAGCCTGCTCCTTGGACGGAAAACTCAAGCCCTCGCTCATCAAGCGGGTAACCGATGTCTATGCAGGTCAGGAGATAACACCGCTCTTGGAGAAGGATGTGCCCATCAACTTCTCGCCCATGGCGTTCCATGTGGTGCCCTTCGACTCCATCAGCCAGAACACCCATCTCTTGGAAGACCGCATCGTGCTCCTCGGTGCCATGCGCGAAGAAGCCGACATGCACTATACCCCCGCAGGCAAGATTGCGGGAGTGAAACTGCTGGCCTATGGTGTGGAGACCCTCGTCAAAGGCAACCAACTGAAAAAGGTGTCCCAGTGGCTCACGATACTGATTTCGCTGCTGATTGTCGTGCTCTCCAAAGTCGTTCTCGATGGCTATGATGCCTTTGCCGCTAAGCGCAACCGCTACTTGGCCTTCGTGCTCAAGCTCACCCTTATCAAGGGAATCTTCCGTTTCTGCTGGATGGCCCTTATCATCTGGATAGCCTTTATCCTCTTCTGCCGTTACAACTGGAGCATCAACACCCTGTATGCACTCTCCGCCGTGGCCTTCCTTGGTCAGGCCGACAATGTATATCAGTCATTTATTAACCTTTTCGATAAGCCAAAAGAATGAAAAAACTGGTTTTCTCCCTCTTCCTTCTCCTGCTTGGAGCCGTAAGCACCCGAGCCCAGCAGCCGTCCCAACTGGTGGTCTACTCCATCACGGGCACACCCGAACTGGTGGTCAAGAAAAGCCGCCGTCCCCTGAAACTGCGCGAGAAACTCTCGCCCGATGATGTCCTCAACATCCCCTACAATGCGGTGGTCGAACTGATCGATACCGAGGCGCAGCAGCAGTATGTCATCAAGACGGTGGGACGCAGCACGGTCAGAAACCTTGTCAAGGACAAGCGCAACTCGCCCATCCAGCTGACCAAACGCTATTTCAACTATGTGCTGGCCCAGTTGCATGGCAAGAACCAGGTGGTGTCACGCCGATGCAGTGACCCCGCTACCGTCACCCGCGACTCTTTGGTGGTGACCGAAGACAGTACCGTACTGATTACCAAGTATAAAGATGAATAGACTCCTGGCCCTCCTGCTGGCCGTAATCTGCACGTCCGGCCTCCTGCTCCATGCCCAGAACTACCGGGATGAGTTTGAAAACTTCCGCAACCAGGCTCGCGGTGACTTTGACGGCTATCGGAAGAAGACCATGGAGCAGTTTACCAACTATGTCCGCCAGACATGGAAAGAGTTCCAGAAGCAGGATGCCAAGGCCAAACCTGCCGAGGAAGAGCATGTGCTGCCCCTCATCGCCGATGGCGACCGGGGGGCGGAGGAGTGGCTGCACGAACAGCCTGACTGGCTGCAGAAACAGTTGAAGAACGCCCAGCAGGACCAGCGGAAGATGAAGACCGAGGCCAAGGACCATCAGCAACACATCAAGGATATCATCGTCAGCCAGGCCGAACAGCTGCCCCAACAGCGCATCCCCTCGCACCAGTCCGACTTCTCCGATACCCATCCCGACCGTTTCTCCTTCACCTTCTTCGGCACCGAATGCCAGGTGCGCATGGGCGAAGCCTGCCGTTTCCAGTTGGAGACCCTCGACAACAACGAGTTGGCCGACCGCCTGCAGCAGATGATGACCGCCCCGTTCAACCACCTGCTCAACGACTGCCTCCTGCTCAGACAGAAACTGCGGCTCTGTGACTGGGCCTACTACCAGCTGCTCTGCGCCCTCACCGACCGCTTCTACGGACCCGACAGCGATGAGGCCACGCTCGCGTTAGCCTTCCTCTACATGCAGTCGGGCTACAAGATGCGTCTCGCTCAGGATGGCATCCATCTGTATATGCTCGTGGCGTCTACCCACTATATCTACTCCTATTCTTATTATATAGTCGACAACGAGTATTTCTATCTGCTGCGGGGCAAAGACCCGAAGGAGATGCTGATATGCGAAGCCGGTTTCCCCCAGGAGCGCGACCTCTCGCTGCAGATAAGCGACAGCCCCCTGCTGGCCTATCATCCCTCAGATGTGCGCACCGTCCGTTCGCGCCGTTATGCCGATTTCTCCTTCCAGGTTGCCATCAATACCAACCTCATTGATTTCTTCAACACCTATCCCACCTCTACCGTCGACGACGATGTCAAGACGCGGTGGGCTATGTATGCCCGTACGCCCATGGCCGATCAGGTGCGGCAGATGCTCTATCCCCCTATGCAGCAGGTACTTGCCGGACTCTCTCCCCTCGAGGCCGTCGAGCGTTTGCTCAACTGGGTTCAGACGGGTTTCGCCTATGGTTTTGACAGCGAGATCTGGGGCACCGACCGCGTGTTCTTTGGCGAGGAAACCCTCTTCTATCCCTACTGTGACTGCGAAGACCGCTCCATCCTGCTCGCCCATTTGGTCTACGACCTGCTGGGGCTGGATGTCGTTCTGGTCTATTACCCCAACCATATCGCCATGGCCGTGCGTTTCCCCCAAGCGGTTCCGGGCGATTTCCTGATGGTACGGGGCAGCCGCTACACCATCTGCGACCCTACTTACATCGGTGCCCGTGTAGGCCAGAACATGCCGAGAAATACGGGTCAGCAAGCCACGGTTATTTATCTTTATTAAAATTTTGTTAATACTCAAGGATGCATGCCTAATTTTTTTTAAAAAGGGTGGAAACTATCGGCTGTATTTCGATTTTTTAATCATCTTTTTCTTATCTTTGTCCTGCCTTAATTAGGACTTGATAGGAATAATGATGGCCTTGTACGATGAATGGGGAGATTTTCTTCAAGAAACAGACACCGGCCCCCAAGCGGGTACATGAGAAGAAGAGCGAAATCATTAGTTGCCGAATCTGCGGTGTTTATAGGCTGGTTGTGAATAATTCGTCATGAAAAGACTGATAATGGCAGTACTCTTGGCAGGCGTCTGCGGCACGTCATCCGCTCAGAGTTACCAAGACGACTACGAGCAGTTCAGGCAGTCCATGCGCAAAGATTATGAGGACTATCGCCAGAAGTGTTTTGCCGAATATACCGACTTTGTCAGTAAAGCCTGGGCGGAAATGGGAGTCAAGCGCCCCATCCCCAAACCCAAGGAAGAGATGGTCATCCCCCAGATTGCCCAGCTCAATGAGGCCACCGAGTCGTGGCTGAGCCGCCAGGTCGATTGGGTCAAGGACAAGATCAAGAAGGTGTTAGACAGGAAACCTGCCGACTTCTCCCGGTTGCAGAAAAGTAACCCCGTGAAGGTGAGCGAGGTGCTCACACTCGACCAGGGCAAAACATACACGCAGCCCCAGCCCCTCTCTCCCGTTAAGGACCATCCCCAAGCTATCCCTGATTTCTTCACCTTCCGCTCTTTTGGCACCAACTGTGTGGTGCGGATGGGCGACAAGTGCCGCTTCCGGTTGGGCGACATATCGTCGGAGGCCATCGCTCAGGCACTCAAGAAGATGATGACGTCCGATTTCGACAATCTCTTGCATGATTGTCTCAACCTGCGCAAGACCCGCCAACTGTCCGACTGGGCCTATTATGAGATGCTCTGCTCGTTGGTCGACCAGTTCTACGGACCTGAGAGCAACGAGGGTACGCTCGTGCTGGCCTATCTCTACATGCAGTCGGGCTACAAGATGCGAATGGGTCACGACCAGCAACATCTCTACGTACTCTTGGCCAGCGACCACACCATCATGGAGAAATCCTATTTCGTGCTTGACAACGAGAAATACTATGTGCTTCGCGGCAAGGACTGTGCCCGCCTCTTCATCTGCGATGTGCCCTTCCCCAAGGAGTCGGTGCTCTCGCTCCGCATCCCCTACGAACAGGTGTTTGCCAACAATCCGGTGGAAGAACGCTGTGTGACCTCGCTCGAATATCCCTCCTTCTCGTTCTCCTACCAGGTGAACAAGAATGTGATTGACTTCTACAACACCTATCCCAGCTCGACCATCAACCAAAACGTGATGACCCGCTGGGCGATGTATGCCAACACCCCCTTGGAGGGCTATATCAAAGACCAGATCTATCCGCAGATGGCGCTGCAGCTCTCAGGGCTCAGCCGCACCGAGGCCGTCTCGCGGCTGCTCAACTGGGTGCAGACGGGCTTCGAGTATGGCTATGACTCGATGATATGGGGCGGCGACCGCGCTTTCTTCGGCGAGGAGACCCTCTACTATCCCTATTGCGACTGCGAAGACCGCTCCATCCTCCTCTCCCATTTGGTGAGAGACCTGCTCGACCTGGATGTCATCCTCGTCTACTATCCTGAAAGCAGCAAACTGTCGGGCCATCTCGCCATGGCTGTCGACCTGACCGAACCGAGCAACGGCGACTATATCCCCCTGAACGGCCGCCGGTTCACGATATGCGACCCCACCTTCATAGGTGCTCCCGTGGGTCTCACCATGACGGGCTATAACAACCGCAGCGCCCAGGTGATATTGTTGGACAAATAATCATTACCTCATATTAATACTCCTATGAACAGATTTCTTCAAACCGGTCTTCTCCTGCTCGTGGGGCTGTGCATGCTTACCGAAGTGGCGGCCCAGAGCATGAAGGTGGTGTCGTTCCGCAAACTCGAGAACGACATGACCCCCAAGCTGCAGGGAACCGCACGCTTCGATAACAACGGCCGCACGTCGGCGCTCATCCGTGTGGTGGCTCCGGGCAAGGGCTATGCCTTCGACGGCGGTACCACGGGCATCGTGGGCAATGTGGAATACCATGCGGGCGAGTACTGGGTCTATGTGCCTGAGAAATCGCGCAAACTCAGCATCTCTCACGAGAAGTACGGCGTTCTGCGCGACTACAACTACGACGAGGCCATCACGGCGGGCACCGCCTACGAGCTCTTGCTCGACCCCGGTGTAGGCCGTTTCGTCAGCATCACCACCAGCCGGGCTTCCATGCCCGTGTTCATCGATGGCGACAGTGTGGGCCTCTCGCCCCTGCCCAACACCTACCTGCTCTACGGCCGTCATGACATCAAGGCCGAGAGCGGTCGCCTGCTTGGCGAAAAGACGATTGTGGTGAGCGACAGCTCCAGTCCCCAGGTGCGTGTGGACGTGGAGGACATGTCGAAATACTATGTCAACCTCACCATGAAGGTGGAGGGCGATGCCGAGATCTGGTTCAACGACCGCAAGGTGGGTGTTGGCTCCTGGTCTACCGAACTCTACAAGGGCGACTACGTGGTGCAGACCCGCAAGGCCAACTGTGAGAGCCGTTCCACCAGCATCAAGGTGGTGCCCGGCATGCAGTCCACCGTCACCCTCACTCCTCCCGTACCTTATTTGGGATTCCTCAACGTGAAGGCCTTCCCCCACGATGTGGCCATCACCTCAGGAAAGCGCAGCTTCAGCAACGGGGTGCAGGTGCAGGTACCTGCGGGTTCGATGGTCCTGTCGTTCGCCAAGAAGGGCTACCACCCCGCCGAGCGCGAATATACCATCCGTCGCAATGAGCTGACGGCCGACACGGTGCGCTTGGAGCGCATCTCCTACGTGCGCAGCAAGCAGTTCTATTTCGGTGCGGGTTTTACCTATCATACGCTCTCGGGCATCACCGGTTTGGCGGGTGCCACCTATCATAATATAGACCTGCAACTCTCCTATACCCTCGGTCTCTCCTCGTCGGACCCCATCCGCTGGTATGCCAATGGCAACAACTATCAGAGCACCTGCCAATACAAGCAGAGCCTGTTGGCGGTCAAGGTGGGCTATCAGTTTGAAGCCATCTCGCGCACGGCCCTCATCCCCCAACTGGGCTATTCGCTGCTCACGCTCTCGGGCAGCCGTCTCGACGGCCAGTCGACGGTGGGCGACGGCGCCAAGTGCGACTGTCTCTCGCTCGGTGCCAAGATAGTCTTTGTACCCACCGAGCATGTGGGTGTCTTCCTCTGCCCCGAATACCAGGTTTCCATCCAGAAAGATGCGGCATACCAGGCAGTGGCCCAAGAACTGAACCTGACCGAAGGGGGCTTCTTTGCGACGGCAGGCATCATTGTCAAATTCTAAAACCACGATACCATGAGACTTTTCACTATCATCCGCACTTGCATGATGGCCGTTCCGGCTCTTGTGGGCTTGCTGTTTGCTGCCTGTTCGGGCGGCGACCAGTTTGAGTTCACGGGCAGCAAGGAATTGCTCGATACGCCCGAAGCGGTCTCGTTTGGTGGCAACGAAACGACCACATCGTTCGAAGTGACAGCCAGTGGCACCTGGACCATCACGGGCATGCCCGACTGGTTCAACCTGAATCCCGAGCAGGGAACGGGTACGTCCACCGTCACCATCACCACCAACGATGCCAGCAACCCTTCTGCCATCAACGACCGCACAGCCACGCTCACCATCCAGTCGGGTAACATCAGCCGCTCGCTGAAGGTGACCCAGAGCAAGGCCTTGGAGGAACTGCAGGCGAGCACCGACTCGATTGCCTTCAAGAGCGATGCCGACCTGACCCAACAGCTGCAAATCACCAACAACTCGCAGTGGACCGTAGAGAACACCGCTGGCGACTGGCTCCGCATCGAGCCGATGAGCGGCACGGGCAATGCCACGCTCACCCTGACGGCTATCCAGAACACCCATGAGAAACCCAACGAGACCACCGTCATCGTCAAGTCGACCCAGGCCAACGGTAAGTCGCTGTCGGTCAAGGTGAGTCAGGAGGGTATCCAGACCTATATCAACGATGTGACTACCGCCATCGAGGCCCAGGCTGTCGGCGGCACCTATGACCTGAAAATCGGTCAGGGCGATGCCACCTGGGTGGCCAGCATCCGGACAGTGGATGCCGACAAGTGGCTCTCGCTCAGCAGTCGGGAGGGCACCGGCCCCCAGACCATTCAGGTGACCTGCCAGGAGACCAACCTCGCCACACCGCGCGTGGCGGAAATCGTCATCCGCAAGAAATACGGAACGGATGACCGGGAATGGCTGTGTACCATCACCCAGCAGGCCGGCTCCGTACCCGAAATCAGCACCAACGTGGAGCCCCACCGCACTTCAGCCATCCTCATGGCCACCATCCGCTCCGAACTCTCCATCCAGGGTTACGGCATCCGCTACTGGCTGGCCGATGCGCCCGGCAACAAGGTGGAGATAGGAGCCGACCAGATTCATTACGATGGCGGAGAACTGAAGGTGGAACTGACCAACCTCCCCTCCGGCACGCAGTATTATATGCAGGCATGGGCCACCAATACGGTGGGCAAGGGAGAGTGCGAGGCCATTCCCTTCCAGACCTTGGGCGGTCAGCCCCAAGCCGGCGAAAACCCCACTCCCAATCCCTGAACGAAAACAAACCAACAAAACCATAGAACATCATGAAAAGATTAACCTTACTCATTACTGCTTGCCTCCTCTGCGGTCTCGCTGTATGGGCGAAGAGTAATACCTTTGCCATCCTGCACCATGGTGGCGAACAGGTGTTATACGATGGTGACAACCTGCAGACTGTTTTGGATAACGCTCAGGAAGGCGACACCATCTTCCTCAGTGAGGGCTTCTTCCCCAGCGTGACCATCAACAAGAAAATCACCCTGCGGGGTTCCGGGCAGAAGACCCATATCAGCGGCCCTCTCTACATCAAAATCATCTCCAACGACCTCAAGTTGAATGCTGCAGTGGCAGAGGGCATGATTGTGGATGGGCATTTGACCGTGGACTGCAATGTCGACGGACTGCAGATCAAGCATTGTAGTTTTAAAAGTGGAACGTTCAACGGTACATTGACCAATGTCCTGATTGACCGGTGTCAATTTGAAAATGTGTTGAACATTCCTAAGGAATCTGATACGTTCATCTGCAGTTATTCTTCGATAGAGAGTCTGAAAGGGGTTTCGCTATCCGACAACAAGGCTACGTTTATCAACTGCGACGTGACGTATGGATACTGGGATACGACGGCTGGCCGTTTCGTGAACTGTAGATTGAGAGATTATCAGAACAGCAGCGCTATCCAAGCCTCTTTGCTCATCAATACCCTCATCTGTTCTTCCAAAATTTCTTTCGGGGGTTCCTCCACCTATTACAACTGCTACAAATATTCAGACTACGACAATTTCTGGCTTGGTGAAACGGAGTTGCTTACAGAGGGGTTTGTGGGTACAGATGGCTATGTAGTGGGGAAGTGGTCCGGCAAGCAGCCATACACCGATTGTGTCCCTCTGGTGCCCAAAGTCCAAACGGGTATCGTCAAGGTCAGCTCCGACCAGAAGAAGCTCGAAGTCAATATCTCGATGAGCCCCAACTAAGTTGACCCTACTGAACCCATCCGCGGTTCTCACTTGTTACCGATTACTGACAACCTATTTTATTTACCTATTTATATATGATAAGAACAACAATGAAAAAGATATGCTATACGCTGGTGATGCTGCTGATGGCAAGCGTCACAAGCTTTGCTGCCGACGATGCCAAAATCATACTCCAACACAACGGTCAGGCCAAGATTTACGATAGCTCCCAACTGGCGGAAGCCATCAACGATGCAGAAGAAGGAAAAGACACCCT
The DNA here is from genome assembly GCA_016302965.1 of Bacteroidaceae bacterium. Classification (GTDB taxonomy): domain Bacteria; phylum Bacteroidota; class Bacteroidia; order Bacteroidales; family Bacteroidaceae; genus Prevotella. The sequence goes on along the minus strand of JAEDMP010000070.1, from coordinate 3,355 downwards.
CTATCTGAGCGAGGGCAGCTTCGGCGAACTGAAACTCACCAAACGACTCTTGGTGAGAGGGTCGGGTGTCAATACCATCATCAATGGCGATATCGCCATCAGTGCCACGGGCACATGCACCACTCCCATCTTAGAGGGTCTGTATACAACTGGAACTGTCTATGTCAATTCCATCTTGGATAACATGATCATCAAGCATGTGAGTATGGAGCATTTCTTGCTGAACGCCAAGGTGAGCAAGGCAACCGTGAGACAATGCTATATTCGCAACACCTTGAAGTTGAATGCCTACTGTGATTCCCTCTCTCTCATCAATACGAAGATTTTTAACCTTGATGGTGCAAGTACGGACAATAACAAATGCAATTTCCTGAATTGTAATATTTGCAAGGCTTATTGGACAAGGGTTGCAGGGGTGTTTGTGAATTGTATTATCAGTGCATATTGGAGTGATGAAGATAGAGGTGCAGGAAGTATCTCCAATTCTCTTCTGTCCTATTCTGTCTACAACTCGCATTACATTTCAATAGCTGAAAACTCCATTCAAAATGATTGTATTCCTTTTTATCCGAATGATTATATATATGTTTATGATTGGGGTACGACGTATTCGATGGGTATGACGTATGCGATGGGTGGGGCGTATCCGATATTATATACTGATTGTGAATCTCATTATGCCCCTTCAGAGCAAAAGTGGTTTGGTTCTGACAATACGGAGATAGGTATCTATGGTGGCAACAAACCCTATACCCTGGTTCCTGCCGTTCCCCGTATCACCGACAAGACCATCACCGTAGACGGCCAGAACAACAAGCTGAAGGTATCGTTCAGCGTCACTGCCCAATAACCTTTTTCTCTCACATCATGAAACCATAATCAAGAAACCATACTATGCATAGACGACTATCAATCATACTGATGCTGCTCACCTCGATGCTGTGCTGGGCACAGCAGGGGGGCAAGTATATGTATTGGATAGATTCGGACTTTGGCAACCGGAAAACAGGGACGTACTCACAAAGTATCATCCTGCCGGATATCGACACCGAGGAACAAAGCCATGGGGTGCATCTCCTCTACGTGATGTTGCAAGACAGCACCGGAGCATGGAGTGCCCCACAGCGATTCGCCTATTTCCTCCAGAAAATGGACCTCACCGAACTCAAAGGACAGCAGGTGACGGAGATGGAATGGTGGTTCGACGACCAATATGACCGTCGTTCCGAGGATAAGATAACGAGCAACGGCTTAAGTACGAAATCTATCGACATCAGCGCACTTACTCCCGGCAGTCATCTCTTCAACTACCGCTTAAAGAATGACGCCGGCCAATATGGTCTCATCTATACCTCCATTTTCTATATCCTTCCCGGCCAGCCCGACGAATCGGCTCCCGTCCAGCGCATCGAGTACTGGATAGACGAGGATTTTGCCCATCGGCAGTCGGCCAATCTCAATGGAGGCATCTCCACCTCGTTAGAACTGGATACGGACACCCTCGACGGCGGTGTACACATGCTCTATGCCCGCCCGCAGAATACCAAGGGGGATTACGGACCCGTCAACCGCTATATCTTCTACAAGCCCCAGACCCTCCCCCAAGACCAGGGAGGCCAGCTCAAAGGCTATGAATACTGGATAGACAATGACTATGCAGGCAGGAAGTATGTGAGCGCCTCGAACCTGAACAGTTTCACCGTGCCCGTCTCGCAGCTCAGCAGCGGCTTGCACCAATTCAACTTCAGGGCCATCGACAGCCAAAACCGTTGGGGTGTCCTCTTCACCAGTATCTTCTACATGATGCCGTTAGAGGACGCAACGGTACAGCCCATCACGGGCTACCGCTACTTCCTCAATTCGAAGATGGTGGAGAAGAATACGACTTCCAGCACCTCGATCACAAATACACTGTCCTTCTCTATCCCCAACATCCTGACCATTGCATCTGTCAGCGATACCTGCCACTTTGCCTTCGACGCAGAGAACAACCAGGTTGAGTTGCAGCGCAACACGCCCTGCTATTTCGCCATGCAGTTCAGGAACAAGGCGGGCGACTGGAGTGCGCCGATGGACACCACCTTCTGCCTCACCGACAGCCTGACGCGCGAGATGCAGACCCTGCAGATGGATGGGGTGGTCTGTTACGACCGGATGCCGCAGGGCGACTTTGGTGCCTTCCGGTTTACAATCAGCAACGACCGCTATGTCTATTTCTCTTCTTCGGCTTCTTGCAGCATGCTGATCTACGATGCAGAGGGCAATTATGTCAGTGGTGCTTCCTTTGATGGAAGTTATAGCGAATACCTCGATGCAGGCACCTATTACGGTATCTTGTACAATACGACCGGTGAGGCCGATAACGTCAGCCTGATGATGATGCAGACATCCGGGGCGACCGCCAAGCCCAGCATCAGCTATCATCCTGTCAGCCAATATGTGAAGATCAGCTGCGCAGAGATGCCCGAGGCCGACATCTACTATACGCTGGACGAGACGGACCCCGTACCCTATGTCACCGAAAACTGCTTTGCCTATGTGGACTCTTTCCGCATTGAGCACAACCTGACGGTGAAAGCCATTGCCAAATATGGTACGTATAATCCTTCCAATCCGGTACTTTACAAAATCAACTCCTTCCAGGTGGCCGTGCCCACGTGTGAATACAAAGACCTGAAACTCTACTTGGCTTGTGCGACCGAGGGCGCTACCATCCGCTATACGCTCGATGGCAGGGATCCCGTCACCGAGGGAACGGTCTATACCGACCCCGTGCATGTGACCTCCAATTGTGTCGTGAAAGCAGTGGCCACCAAGGAGAACTGGAACAACTCGCCGCTCTTGGTGAAGGAACTCAACATGGGAGGCTACATCGTCACCCAGCCGACCATCACGCGTACCGAAAATGGTACTACCGTGCAGATTGTCTGTGCGACAGAAGGGTCTACCATCTATTACACCCTCGATGGCTCAACCCCATCGGCCACAAACGGCAAGCCCTATGACAGCGACCAAGGTGTGGAGGTGACCGAAAACTGTACCATTCAGGCCGTAGCGGTCAAGGATGGCATGATACAGAGTGGTGTAACCAGTTTCGAGGTTGACTGGTTCAAGGTGGAGCCGGTGAAGGCAGAGATGAGGAACCTCACGGTCTTCCTCAGTTGTAGCACGGCGAATGCCGAAATCTACTACACGTCCGATCCGGACCAGGAACCGTTAGCTAAGGGTACGCGCTATGATGCCGCCACTGGCATCCCCTTCACGGAAACCATGCATCTGTTGGCAGCAGCCCGACGCACGGACAAGAACTGGAACGACTCGGAAGTATTGGATACAGTCTTCGTGAAGGCCGACT
>JAEDMP010000069.1 GCA_016302965.1 Bacteroidaceae bacterium | reverse complement strand
AATTAATGGCGATATTAGCATTTCAAAAACCTGATAAAGTCGTAATGTTGGAGGCTGACGACAAGCTCGGCAAGTTCGAGTTCCGTCCTCTCGAGCCCGGCTTTGGCGTTACCATCGGTAATGCATTGCGCCGCATTCTTCTTTCATCGCTGGAAGGCTATGCTATCAACACCATCCGTATTTCCGGTGTTGAGCATGAGTTCTCTTCCGTTCCCGGTGTCAAGGAGGATGTGACCAACATTATCTTGAATCTGAAGCAAGTCAGATTCAAGCAAGTAGTAGAAGAATTCGAGAACGAAAAAGTCAGTATCACCGTCGAGAATTCTACTGAGTTCAAGGCCGGAGATATCGGTAAGTATCTAACTGGATTTGAAGTGTTAAACCCCGATTTGGTGATTTGTCATTTAGATTCGAAAGCTTCAATGCAGATTGACCTTACTATTAACAAAGGTCGCGGATATGTAACCGCTGATGAGAATCGCGAGTTCTGCACCGATGTGAACGTAATTCCAATCGATTCTATTTACACCCCAATCCGCAACGTCAAGTATTCAGTAGAGCCCTATCGAGTTGAACAAAAGACCGACTATGACAAGCTCCTGCTGGAGGTGATGACGGATGGTTCCATAAACCCGAAGGACGCCCTCAAGGAAGCCGCCAAGATTCTGATTCATCATTTCATGTTGTTCTCTGATGAGAAGATTACTCTCGAGAACAATGATGCGGATGGCAATCAGGAGTTCGACGAGGAGGTTCTCCATATGCGTCAGTTGCTTAAGACTCGTTTGGTTGACATGAACCTCAGTGTCCGTGCTCTCAACTGTCTGAAGGCTGCCGACGTTGAGACTCTCGGAGACTTGGTTCAGTATAACAAGACTGACCTCCTGAAGTTCCGCAACTTCGGTAAGAAATCGCTCACGGAGCTTGATGATTTGCTCGAGAGTCTGAATCTGTCGTTTGGAACCGATATTTCTAAGTACAAACTGGATAAGGAGTAATAGGTGAGGGTGAAGTGTCCCGAAAACGCCACTCATCTACCTTTCCACCATTAATTCAAAACAAGAAATGAGACACAATAAGAAATTTAACCATCTCGGTCGTACTGCATCTCATCGTTCCGCCATGCTCGCTAATATGGCCATTTCGCTGATTATGCACAAAAGAATCACTACGACCGTCGCTAAGGCCAAGGCCTTGAAGACCTATGTAGAGCCCCTCATCACCCGTTGCAAGGATGACTCTACCAACTCTCGTCGTGTAGTATTCAGCTATCTCCAGAACAAGGAAGCAATCAAGGAGCTTTTCGGAGAAGTTGCTGCCAAGGTCGGTGATCGTCCCGGAGGATACACCCGTATCATCAAGCTTGGTACCCGTAAGGGTGATGCTGCTCCTATCTGTTTCATTGAGCTCGTAGACTTCGATGAGAACATGGCTAAGACAGCAGGCACCAAGAAGAAGAGCACTCGTCGTTCACGCAAGTCTACCAAGGCTGAGACTGCAGAGGCTCCTGTTGCCGAGGCACCTGCTACCGAAGCACCCGCTACAGAGGCTGTTGCCGAGGAAGCAAAAGCAGAATAATCTTGAATCTGTAAATAAGATAAGGCTCACAACCCTTGCGGCTGTGAGCCTTTCTGTTATTATATGCTTATTTGGTTGGATGCTTATTTGGCTACTCTAAAACTCCAAACCTTGCCCTGAATTGTACGTCCTTTCAATTGCGTGTCCACTCTCCAGTAATAGGTTTCGCCATTTTGTACTGAGTGTTTCAGTTTACATTGAGCTTGTTTGGTCTTGCCGATCAGTAATGGCTTGAGCCGCTTGTCGCCTGCCGGCAATGACTGGAGTAATTCGGCAGACGAGGATCCATATACGAGGTATTTCGTTGCCTGGGGAGCCTTGCTCCATTGCAGTCGTGACAACGTGCTTCTGTTCTGGATAGTGCCAGAGTTGGGGATGGGGATGAGGTCATATTCCAATCCTTTGACCACGCCAGCCCCTTTTTCCACGATGTCAGCCACCTGTTCCGTAGCCTCCATCGTCAGCGAATAGTCATAATAGTCAGCTACGTCAAACGAGCTGCCAGTTCCTTCCATATTACCTTTGCAACCGATAAAGATATTGTTCAGTTGCTCGCAGTGTCCGAAGTGCTCATTGTTGGGGTCTTGAACGTACATCTGCTGAAATGGTGTTTTGCAGTTTTTGAAGCAACTGTTCTCTACGCGCAGCCGTGCCCCGTCAAAATATCCGATGCAATAAGAACGAATGCCCTCGTAAAGGTTGTTCCACAGATGTCCGAGTCCGTAGCCAACACGCGGGTTCCGCTGTTTGGTGTTTGTGAAGTGATTGTGGTGATAACTGATCCGTTCCTTTCCCTTGTCCTCAGGATGTTGGGTTCCCGAGTTGATGATAGATGTCTTGTTATGATTGGCAAACCGGTTCCATGAGGCGGTCATCAGATCGGATCCGACAGTCATGTCGAGCAATCCGTCGTCAGATGCCGAAAGGTCACAGTGGTCGATCCAGATGTGGTGAGAGGTCTTGAAGGCGATGGCATCGCAGTGCGCATTGGTGATGCGGAATCCCCTGATGATGATGTTGCTCACATTCTCTCCTTCGAATCCGATGCCGTTGAGTGAGGCTCGTCCGTTGCATCCGATGATGGTTTTGTTGCTGGCAACGGCGATATCCACCTCGTCAGTGCGGCTGATTTCACCTTCGAACAAGATGGTATAGGGTTGTTCCGCCTGGCAGTAAGCTCTCAGTTGCTCCTCATTTTCCGCGATGACCAGTTGCCCCATTGCGCCGCCGGTAATCCCGTCCATTTGATAGGCTGGTAGCGTAGCAAATCCCACGAGCCCATGCGCTCCCTTCATGTTCGATTGTGTGATATCTGTCAGCGATTGCGCTGATGCCTGATTTGTTGCCCACAAGAGGGCAAAAGATAATAAGATGGTTTTCATAAGACTAAGTATGTTTGTTTCGGCTGCAAAAATACGAAAATAATGGGACAAATTATCCTATATGTCGATAGTTTTTTGTACTTTTGTACCGAAATTGTCGCGTTCAATCCGAAATCACTTGAGATTGTTTGCGATGAACAGCCTTTGTCCTATCTCATTTAATATACTAACAAACTAATTAAAAACCTGAACTAATGAAAACAAAAAAGTCAGACCAATGGAAATGGGCTTCGCTGTTGGCCCTCTTCCTTCTGTTATTCCATGTCCAACTGCCGTGGGCCGCTCCCCGTATAGAAAAACCGTGGAGCAATGGCCGGTTGCAAGTGTCCGCGAACGGCCGTTTCCTCCAGTTTGCCAATGGCAAACCCTTCTTTTGGCTGGGAGATACCGGCTGGTTGCTGCCCGAGCGACTCAACCGTGACGAGGCCGCCTTCTATCTCCGCCGTTGTGGCGAGGCCGGCTACAATGTGGTGCAGGTGCAGACCGTCAATGGCGTGCCAGCCATTAATGCCTACGGCAAGCTGTCGATGCCCAAAGGCTTTGACTTCTCGACGATTGATACGGCAGAAGGCTACGGCTACTGGCAGCATCTCGACTATATCGTCGACGTGGCTGCCTCCAACGGTATCTATATAGGTATGGTCTGTATCTGGGGCGGACTGGTGAAGTCGGGCCAGATGAATGTGGAACAAGCCAAACTCTATGGAACGTTTCTGGCAGAACGCTACAAAGACCGCCCCAATATCGTGTGGATTATCGGAGGAGATATCCAGGGACACATCAAGACCGAGGTATGGGATACGCTTGCTACAACCATCCGGCGTATCGACCCCACCCATCTCATGACCTTCCATCCCCGTGGTCGCACAACCTCAGCCTACTGGTTCAACAATCGTGACTGGCTTGATTTCAACATGTTCCAGAGTGGTCACCGCCGCTATGGTCAGCGCATGGGGAACAAAGACTACCCGATTCCCGACCATACGGAGGAGGACAGCTGGATGTACGTGGATTCAGCCTGGAGCTATCGCCCCATCAAGCCCGTTCTTGACGGCGAACCCAGTTATGAGGATATTCCCCAAGGGCTTCACGATGCCCATGAGCCGCGCTGGTCGGCCCGTGATGTGCGGCGCTATGCCTATTGGTCGGTCTTTGCCGGTTCTTGCGGCCACACCTATGGCCATAATGCCATCATGCAGTTTGCCAAGCCGGGCATTCCCGGAGCTTATTTTGCCGACGGTCAGAAGAAGGCTTGGTACCAGGCACTTGATGACCCAGGTTTCAACCAGATGAAACATCTCAAGCAGTTGATGTTGGCCTTGCCCTATTTCGACCGTGTTCCCGACCAGAGCCTGATTGAAGAGAACGGTGAGCGTTATGAACGGTTGATAGCCACCCGGGGCAACGATTACCTGCTGGTCTATAACCATACTGGCCGGAGTATGCGCATTCGGCTGGACAAGATTTCTGGTCAACGAAAAAACGTGTGGTGGATGGATGCCGCAACAGGAGCCCTCAAGTTCATTGGCTGTTTTGAGAGCAAAGTCCTCACCTTTGCCCCCGTTGCGTTCCCCGCTTCCGATGGCGTATTGATAGCCATTGATGCGAAGTGCCATTACATAGACCATCTTTCTCCCGTAGTAATCCCCCAAGAAGTAGACCGAAATGAATAAACAGCAGTCCCCCGGCTACAGGATATTGTGCCGTTCCATACGGCTCTTTGTCATCTTCTTTCTGATGGCTCATGTGTCGGCAGCCACCACCCAGTCGCTCCCCCGATGCAGCAAGGCCAAGCCTGTTGTGCAAGTCGCCGGTCTTCAGGTGGACCATCTTGACCAGCCTTTGGCCCTTGACAACCGTCATCCCCGTTTCTCCTGGAAACTCTATTCCGACCAGCAGAATGTGAGCCAGTTGTCCTATCAGCTACTCGTGTCCAGCAGTCAGGAGAAGCTGGATGCCGACGATGGCGACCTTTGGGATTCGGGAATGGTCACCTCTTCCGCCCAGTTGTGGATTGCTTATGCAGGCAAGCCCCTTCGTGACCATCAGCAGGCATACTGGAAGGTGCGTGTGGTCACGAACGCCGGTCAGTCCTCCTGGAGTGCGCCCTCCCGTTTTGGCATAGGTCTGTTGAGCGAAACCAGATGGGGAGGCCGTTGGATAGGATTGGAGCGCCTGATGGAAGATGAGTCGCGGGGTTTGCATACCCGCTTGTCAGCGCGCTATTTCCGCCGTGAGTTCCGTCTGAAATCCCAGCCTGTCCGCCGTGCTACCGCTTATATGGCCGGATTAGGTCTCTATCGTCTCTTTGTGAATGGTCGGGAAGTGGCTGCCGACGAGGTGCTCAAACCCGTACCGTCCGACTATCGGAAGACCATCTATTACAACGCCTACGATGTGACCTCGTTGCTCGATACGCTGACGGCTGTCGGGGTAGTGGTTGGCAATGGCCGTTACTTCCCCATGCGTCAGAACAAAGCCTACAAGACCCCGGTCTTCGGTCTGCCGAAATGCCGTCTGAACATTTGGGTGGAATATGCCGATGGCAGCATGCAGAAGCTGGTGACCGACGAGCAGTGGAAGGTGACAGCCGACGGTCCCGTTCGTGCCAACAATGAATACGACGGCGAGGAGTATGACGCCCGGAAAGACCTTGGCGACTGGACCCGCCCCCACTATGACGACTCCGGCTGGATGCAGGCCGATCGTGCCGCCATCCCCGATGGTGTGCTCACCGCCCAGATGACCCCCAACATGACATCCGAGCGAGTGTCAGAGGCCGTTCGCATCACCCCCTTGACCGTCGGCAGTCATCCGCAGCCCTCCTCCCGCCATATCGTGGATTTCGGTCAGAACATGGCCGGCTGGGTCAGCGTGCGACCTTGCGGCAAGGCTGGCGACACCATCCGCATCCGTTATGCCGAGAAACTCACAGCCGATGGCAACCTTTATACAGACAACCTCCGCGATGCCCGTTCCGAAGACATCTATATCTGCAACGGCCGTGAGCAAGTCCATTGGACCCCCTCCTTTGTCTACCATGGTTTCCGCTATGTAGAGCTGTCTGGGCCTGTCCGTCTGGCACCGTCAGCCATTGTCGCCTATGCCGTAGGCGACCCGATGCAGCGTACGGGCCATTTCTCCTGTTCCGATACCTTGCTCACCAGGGTAATCCAAAACGCCTATTGGGGCATCCGCAGCAACTACAAGGGCATGCCTGTTGACTGTCCTCAGCGCAATGAGCGTCAGCCCTGGTTGGGCGACCGCACAGCTGGAGCGCTGGGTGAGAGTTTTCTTTTCGACAATGAACGCCTCTATGCCAAATGGATGCGTGACATCCGTGAGTCGCAACGCTCTGATGGCAATATCCCCGATGTGGCACCCTCCTTCTGGAACTATTATTCCGATGACGTCACCTGGCCGGCTGCCCTTCCCTTTATTTGCGACATGCTCTATCATCAGTATGGCGATGCGGAGCCCATCCGCCAGTCGTATGCCAGCATCCGCCGTTGGGTGAACCATATCACCGACGAATACCAGCGTGACGGCATCATCACCCGCGACAAATACGGCGATTGGTGTATGCCGCCCGAGAAGTTGGAACTTATCCACAGTGAAGACCCTCAGCGGAAGACCGACGGTCGTCTGCTCTCCACCGCTTATCTCATCCGTGTGATGCAGCTGATGGAACGTTTTGCCCCGATAGCCGACCAAGCGTCCGAATCCCAGGAGTGGCGCAAGCGTCATGAAGAGATGACCGCCCATTTCAATCGACATTTCCTCGTTGTCCACCGGGGCACCTCCCAGGCTCCCGGTCATGTGCTTTATCCCGACAGCGTCTTTTACGGCAACAATACCGCTACCGCCAACATCCTTCCTTTGGCCTTTGGTTTGGTACCCGACAGTGTGCGAACGGAGGTGGCCAAGAACCTCGTTACCACGATCATCACCCGTCATCAGGGACATTTGTCGAGCGGCGTCATTGGCATCTCTTGGCTGCTCACAACCCTCTGCGACCAAGGTTTTGCCGATGTGGCGTGGCTGATAGCTACCCAGCGTAGCTATCCCTCCTGGGGATATATGGCCACACAGGGAGCCACCACCATCTGGGAACTGTGGAATGGCGACAAGGCCAACCCCAAGATGAACAGCGGCAATCATGTGATGCTGCTTGGCGACCTGCTTCCCTGGGCTTTCTCCCGGATGGGCGGCATACGTCCCTCACTTGAGGCTGGCTCAGACGGGCCCCCTTCCCGTCATTTCGTTTTGTCTCCTTCGTGGGACGTGCCTGATTGCGAATGGGTGGATGCCTCCTGGGATTCCCCCTATGGCGAGGTGAAAAGCCGTTGGCGCAAGACGCTCCAGCACTTCGATTGGCGGGTGGAGTTGCCTTGCAACACCTCCGCTACGGTCTGTCTGCCCGACGGGACCACCCGTCAGCTCACCTCGGGCGTTCACCAGTTGCAGGGTCCCATCCCCACCGTTTCCCCGATGGTGGTCAAGGATGAGTTCCTCTATATTCCCACCACCTTCCCCCAGTGTCATGCCTCCACCATTGTGGAGACGCGCAAGGGCGATTTGGTGGCAGCCTATTTTGGCGGCCTCTATGAGCGTCATCCCGAGGTGTGCATCTATGTCAGCCGCAAACCCAAGGGTAGCGATGTATGGGAGACCCCGCGCCTGGCAGCCGACGGAGTATTTGTGCCTGGCACGGCTGATGCCCTTTTCGCCGGAATCGACAGCACCAGCAACCGTAAGGCCTGCTGGAATCCCGTTCTGTTTGAGATGCCCGACGGAGAGTTATGGCTTTTCTTCAAAATAGGAAAGTCGGTAAGGGATTGGACCGGATGGATAGTCAAGTCTCGTGATGGCGGCAAGACCTGGAGCCGGAAGGAACACCTGCCTCAGGGATTCCTTGGCCCGGTGAAGAACAAGCCCGAATGGGTGGATGGCCGTCTGCTTTGCGCCTCCAGTACGGAGAGCAAGGGTTGGAAGTTGCATTTCGAGATATACAATCCGGTTACGAAATCGTGGAAATATGTGGGGCCGATAGATGCCGAGCTGGCTCCCCGCACCTCCGACCCCTCAGAAATCAAGCCCATCGAGTGCATCCAGCCGTCCATCCTTCGTCATCCTGATGGCCGACTTCAGGTTTTGTGCCGCACGCGCAATGGGCGTCTGGCCACTTCCTTCAGCAGTGACGGCGGAGAGAGTTGGAGCAAGGTAGTGCTTACCGATGTGCCCAACAATCAATCGGGCACAGATGCCGTCACCCTTCGTGATGGCCGTCATGTACTCATCTATAATGATTTCTCGACCCTTCCCGGCACCCCCAAGGGTCCGCGCACCCCCTTGAGTATCGCCGTGAGCGATGACGGTTGGCATTGGCAACATCTGCTTACGCTCGAAGACAGCCCCATTAGCCAATATTCCTATCCCTCCATCATCCAGGGGCGTGACGGGTCGCTCCATGTTGTCTATACGTGGCGTCGGCAAAGGGTGGCTTATAAGCAGATACGTCTGGAATAAAAAAACAAGCAAGAAGAACCATTATTTCTTCTTGCTTGTTTTCTTTCTGGTTTGTGATTTTTTCTTCTTCTCCTTTTTGTTGGGTTCCTTCTGTTTGGTCTCCGGGGTTGCCTGGGTTACCGTCATTTCCTTTTGCTTGCCCTGCTCCACCTTAGCCTTTTCAGCCGTCTTGCCTTGCTCTGCCTTGGCATTCTCTTCTGCCTTACCTTGCTCCATTTTGGCTTTTTCTTCCTCTTTGTGCTTCTTGTCAGCATCGGCGGGCAAATCGTCATCGGTTGCCTGCCATGCCGGCCGTAGCGGATAAGCTTCCTCGGTACTTTCAAAGTCGAGTTCGGGCAGCGGGTTGAGGTTCTTTTGTTTGAAAGGCACAATGGTTGTATTCTCCGGCTCTACGAGTACCATCGCCACCCCTCTGCTGAGGATGTCGAGTTCTTTGGCGGCTCTCCAGGAGAGGTCGATGATGCGCCCTTTCACAAAGGGTCCGCGGTCGGTCACCTTTACCACAACATGTTTGCCGTTGCTGGGGTTGGTTACCCTCAGCATCGTGCCAAAGGGGAAAGAGCGGTGGGCACAGGTGAGACTATCGTGATGTAGGCGTTCGCCACTGCTTGTCCTCTGACCCGTCGCTTTTTTGGAATAGAAGGTAGCCTTTCCCTCCTGCACCTGAGCCATGGCAGCATAGTTGCATGAGTCAGACGAGAGCATGGACAACAGGATCGAAGAACATAGCCATACCGCAACGAGCAGCAAACATCGTTTGCCGCCGTTGTTTTTCTGATGTCGTGGGCTCTTGTATTGAGCCGTTATGAGATAGTGGTTACTGTTTCTTTTCGCTTGCGTCATTCTTTGTGCTTAAGGAGAGAGGGTTGGGATGATCTCCCTTCCTTCTCTCCATAAAAATAGGTGATTGTTTATACGATGCCCTGTGCCATCATGGCGTTGGCAACCTTCATGAATCCGGCGATGTTGGCGCCTTTCACGTAGTCGACATACCCATTGGGCTGACGTCCGTACTTCACGCACTGCTCGTGGATGTTGTGCATAATCTGATGCAGTTTCTCGTCCACTTCCTTTTCGCTCCAGCTCAGTCGGATGGCGTTTTGTGTCATCTCCAGTCCAGAGGTGGCTACGCCGCCTGCGTTGACCGCCTTGCCGGGAGCGAAGAGTTGTCCGGCAGCCACGAATTTCTCGGCCGCTTCGGCTGTACATCCCATGTTCGACACTTCAGCCACACAGATAGGATGGTTGGCAAGCAGCATGTCGGCATCCTCACCGTTGAGCTCGTTTTGGGTGGCGCATGGCAGTGCGATGTCGCATTTCACCTCCCATGGCTTCTTGCCTGCGATGAACTTGGCTTCGGGGAACTCTTCGGCGTATGGGGCACATACATCGTTGCCTGATGCGCGCAGTTCAAGCATGTATTCAATCTTTTCGTCGTTGAGTCCTTCGGGGTCATAGATATATCCGTCGGGTCCTGAGATGGTAATCACTTTGGCCCCCAGTTCGGTAGCCTTTTTGGCTGCTCCCCATGCCACATTTCCGAATCCGCTGATAGCCACAGTCTTGCCCTTGATGTCATGCCCGTGTGTTTGCAGCATTTCGTTCACGAAGTAGAGAGCGCCATAACCTGTGGCCTCGGGACGTATGCGTGAGCCGCCCCATTCCAGGCCCTTTCCTGTGAGCACACCGTTCCATGTATGGGTAAGTTTCTTGTACATGCCAAACAGATAGCCGATTTCTCTGGCACCTACGCCGATGTCGCCTGCAGGTATATCCTCTTCGGGGCCAATCACGCGATAGAGCTCTGTCATGAATGCCTGGCAGAAACGCATCACCTCATTGTCGGAGCGTCCGCGGATGGAGAAATCGGAACCGCCTTTGCCGCCGCCCATGGGCAGCGTGGTCAGTGCATTCTTGAAGGTCTGTTCGAATCCGAGGAACTTCAGGATGGACAAGTTGACAGAGGGGTGGAAACGCAATCCTCCCTTGTAGGGGCCGATGGCGCTGTTGAACTGCACCCGATAGCCGATGTTGACATGGATTTCTCCTTTGTCATCTACCCAGGGTACACGGAAGGTGACGATACGTTCGGGCTCCACGATGCGCTCGATAATCTTTGCCTTCTCAAACTCGGGATGCTGGTTGTATACATCCTTTACTGAGATGAGCACTTCTCTGACAGCCTGCAAGTATTCCAATTCACCCGGATGCTTGCGCTCCAACTCTTGCATGATTTTCTCTACTTCCATAGTCTATAAAATATAAGGTCAATATTTAAGTTAAACTTGCTTGCATTGTCACTTTGTTAGAATGACATGGCAAATATAAACAAATATCCGATACGTTCCAAACGTTTTCCGGAAAAAATAAAATCTTTAAGTTACGCTTTGTTAATTTGAGCCTCCTTTCCTCCATTCTTGTCATGATTCTTGTCTGTTTTGGCAGGTCAATGTGTCATTTCTGATTTGTTTTCAGAATGGGAAGAGCAGAGGCAGCACGATGGTCATCACTACGCCCATGATGATTTGCAGGGGCAACCCCACCTTGACATAATCCTTGAAACTGTAGTTGCCGGCGTGCATCACAAGGGCGTTGGGCGGTGTGGAGAAAGGCGAGGCAAAGCACATGCTGGCTCCGAGCGTGACAGCAAAGAGCATGGGCAGGGGGCTCACGCCCAGTTCGGCCGAGGCACTCATGGCTATTGGAGCCATCAGTACGGCTGTGGCAGTGTTGCTGATGAACATCGTTAGTAGTGAGGTGGTAAAGTAGATGCCGCAGAGCAAGGCCATGGGCCCCATTGTGCCGAGCGAGGCCGCAAGTGTATGGCTGACAAACGAGGAGACCCCCGTCTTCTCCAGTGCCGTGGCCATGGGCATCATGGCGGCTATGAGCATGATGCTCTCCCAGTTGATGGTCTTGTAGGCAGCGTCCACACTGCGGAAACAGCCGCACACCACCATCAGTACTCCTGCCGTCATCACAGCCGTCACGGGAGCAATGGGGATGGCATCAATCGCCATCACCACCACCATCGCCAGCATGATGGCCGCTGCAAGCGGAGCCTTGTAGTCGAGTGTCACCTTCTCGGCCATCTCGCGTGGCTGTCCGATGAGTAGCCAGTCGTCTTCCTCCTTGTCTATTTCCATGATGTGCTCCCAGGTGCCTTGTATGAGCAGTGTGTCACCCGCCTTGAGTCGGGTGGCGGGCAGATTGGCGGTGATATATTCACTGCTGCGCTTCACCCCGAGCACGTTCACATGATAGTGTTCGCGGAATCGGGATTCGCTGAGTTTCTGTCCGACCAACTTTGACTCTGGCATGACCACAATCTCGGCTATGCCGATGTCATAGAAGTTGATGCCCGCGATGTCTTCCGGGTGCAGACTGGCAGTCGATGTGAAAGCCTGTACGTCGTCTTCCTTACCTTGCAGATAGATGATATCGTCGGGCTCGATGGTCGTTTCTTGTGTGGGCAGCGACTGAGTGACGTTGCGGATGAGACCATGGTGGCGCGAAGTCTCCTTGCGTATCTCGATGACGTTGATGCCATAGTCGGCACGCAGGTTGAGCTGTGCCACGGTCTTTCCTGCAATCAGGCTGCGGGCATCTACCCTGTAGGCCGTCATGTCGCCTGCCAACCTATATTCCGTTACCAGTTCGTCAAGCGTCTTCCCCCTGTTGCCCTTGCTGCCCGTCGCTTTCTTTTTCAGGAATATCCTGCTGAGCGGTAGCATCACCGTGATGCCCACGGCAAGACAGATGGCACCCACAGGCAGGAAGGAGAAGAATGACAGTCCTTCATGTCCGTGCTCACGCAGGGCAGCGTCGATGACGAGATTGGGTGGTGTGCCGATGAGCGTGAGCATACCGCCCATGCTGCTGGCGAAGGCTAAGGGCATGAGCAGGGTAGATGCACTTTTGCGCGATTCGGCAGCCATCGCTACAACGATGGGCATCATCAGTGCCACTGTACCTGTATTGCTGACGAAAGCCCCGACAAAGGCGGTCACGAGTATGACGAGCAAGAAAAGCAGGGTGTCGTTGCCTTTGGCCAGATGCATCATCCGTTGGCTGGCCGCCTTGGCCAGTCCCGTCTGCAAGATAGCTCCACCCACAATAAACAGTCCTACCATCATCACCACCACGGGATTGGAGAATCCGGCCAATGCCTCTGCTGGGGTGAGTATGCCGCAGAGCAGCAGCACCACTAATGATCCCAGAGCCACGATGTCTGCCCTGAGCCTTCCGGCGACAAACATCGCCACGGTAATGAAAAGAATGATGATGGTCAGTGTCATGAGGCAAAGATAAAAAAAACTTTGCCGCGGTGCAAGCGATTTATTGATTATTAGTTATTTTTGCGAACCTTTTTCATGCCACGTCCCAACATCGTGAAACGATTTCACTCATCCTCCTGCCATGGGCAGAGGACCATTCTGTCTTGATAGAGTCTGTCTTGATAAACGGACTATAGTCGTCTTATTTCTTCGATACTTATTTTGGTCATTGCTGCTATCTGTTCCTCACCGATGCCTGCTGATTTCATGG
>JAEDMP010000068.1 GCA_016302965.1 Bacteroidaceae bacterium | reverse complement strand
ATACCTACTACCTGAATGTCGTCGCGAGTCTGAGCTGCGCGGAAAACGAAACGACCGATACGGCCAAATCCGTTAATACCAATCTTTGTCATTTTACTTTTTATTTATTTAAAGGGTTTATATGATATGCCTTGTTCTTTCGGCTTCCTTCCTGACGGCTTTCTGTCACTGTTTAGCCGTCTTTTTCTTCGTAATGCCTCTGTTGTCACCCTTTTATGAGTAATGAATATCCAAAAAATGATGCACTTTAGCATTTTTTTTCTGTTTTCGACCGCAAAGTTACAAATATTTTTCTATATTTGCAGCAATTTTTTATATTAAATAATCAAAAAAAATCACGAATGGGTAAATTCATCAACGAATTCAAGGAATTCGCCGTCAAGGGAAACGCCGTTGACATGGCTGTCGGTGTCATCATCGGAGGTGCTTTCGGCAAGATTGTAACCTCTATTGTCAATGATATTATCATGCCTCCCATCGGCTGGCTGATTGGCGGTGTGAAGTTCACCGACCTCAAGTGTGAGCTTCCCTCCATCGACCTCGGTCTGGAGAAGTTGGAACCTGTCACCATCAATTACGGCAACTTCCTGCAGACGATGTTCGACTTTGTCATCATTGCCTTCTGTGTGTTCATGCTGGTCAAGGGCATCAACAAGATGGCCCGCAAGAAGGCTGAGAAGCCTGCCGCTCCTCCTGCTCCTCCCGCTCCCTCTGCCGAGGAGAAACTGCTCACGGAGATTCGCGATTTGCTGAAACAGGGCAAGTAACTGTTGCTATCCGAAGATCACCTCATCCATCGCCACGTCCGTTTCAGTGGTGGGGATGGGTGAGGTGAAATATTGAAAGGGGAAACATACACCTATTTTATATGCACGCTTCAGTTGTGGCAGTAGCCGGTCGTAATACCCCTTGCCTCTTCCCAGTCGGTGACCTTCGCGGTCGAAGGCCATGCCGGGAATGATGGCCGTCGTGATGCGGTCATAGTCGGCGAAGAGCGGCCCCGTAGGTTCCTGTATGCCGTAGGCTCCTGTCTGCAGATGCTCGGGCGAGAGATAGCGGCGCAGCTCCATGCTGTCGGGGCCCGTCACCTTGGGCAGCAGCAGTTCAGTGCCCTGGGGTGTGAGCAGCCGGTTGAGGTCCACCTCGTCGGGCAGCGCGTGATAGAGCAGCACAGCCCCCTCTGTTCCCGTGAGTCGTGGGTGTTGCAGGAGCCGTTCGGCAATGGCAGCCGAGAACGCGTCGAGTGCTTCGCGGCTGTAGCGTGCCTTGCGGCGTCTGATTTCGGCTCTCAGTTCCTTCTTCGTCAGCATGGTTCCGTTTTATTCCTTCTTCGTTTGCGGTTTTTCGTCGGCGGGTCGTTTGGGGAAGGCGGCCTGTTTGTCCATCACCTCCAGTGCCTTTCTGATGGTCGGGTCTTCCTCGTTGAAGTAGCGGATGAACGCCTCGTCGTCGAGCATGTTATAGATGATTCGTCCGTAGATGAATCGTTGCAGCAGCTCGTTTGATTTCTTGATCATGAGGTTGCGCCGTTTCAGTCCGTTTTTCTCGCCATATCGGGCAAAAGCCTCCACAAGGTTCTGTTTCTTCAGATAGCCCAGCAGCGTCTCCAAGGTGGCATAGGGTTTCATCTTCAGCCGGTTTTCGTCGGTATAGTCATAGGCGAACTGCAGAATCAGCCCTCTCATGCTGGCCTCCTTCAGATAGGAGGTATAACCCAGCGTATCTTCGGCCACGAAGAAGTCGGGCGTGATGCCACCGCCGCCATAAACGGTCCGTCCGATGCGGGTGTGGAAGGCGGGTCCCTCGTGCTTGATGCTGTCCTGGGTGAAGAATTCGCCGTGCTGGTATCGGGTGATGAGGTCCTCCTCATAGTCCCGGTCGTCGCCCGATGTGTAGGGTTTCTGGATGCATCGTCCCGAGGGCGAGTAGTAGCGTGCCACGGTGAGTCTAACCATCGATCCGTCCTTGAAGGCAATGGGCTGTTGCACCAGTCCCTTGCCGTATGAGCGTCGTCCGATGACCGTTCCTCGGTCGTTGTCCTGGATGGCTCCTGCGAGAATCTCCGAAGCCGATGCCGACACCTCGTCGATGAGCACCACGAGCGGAATCTGCTGATAGCTGCCTCGTCCGTCGCTGCGGTAGTCCTGTCGGGGCGATTTCCTTCCTTGTGTATATACGATGAGCCGGTCTTTGGGCAGAAACTCGTTGGCGATCTGCACGGCCGAGGCGAGGTATCCTCCGGTGTTGCCACGCAGGTCGATGATGAGGTTGTCAAAAGTCTCCTGCGAGAGGGTGGCCAGAGCGATGAGCAGTTCGGCGTAGGTGTTCTCTCCGAAGTTCTTGATTTTGATGTACCCCGTGTGCTTGTCCATCATGTAGGTGGCGTTGATGCTTTTCTGCGGAATCTCCCCCCTGGTGACGGTCACCGTCTTCAGCTTGTCCATCCCGTAGCGTTTCAGTCCGAGCGTCACCTTGGTGCCCTCCTCTCCTTTCAGCCGGTGCATGGCCTCCTCGGTGGTCACCTCCTTGCCCACGAACGTTTTTCCGTCGATGGTCACAATCTTGTCGCCCGCCAGCACGCCTGCCGCTTCAGCGGGTCCGTCGGCAATGACATTCTGCACGCGGATGGTATCATGGCGGATGGTGAACTCGATGCCCACCCCCGAGAAGGAGCCTCTGAGGTCGTCGGTGGCTGTCTGCACATTTTTGGCAGGGATATAGACCGAGTGCGGGTCCAGTTCGGCGAGAATCTCGGGCATGGCATTCTCCACGAGTTTGTTGATGTCCACGGTGTCCACATACTGGTCTTCCACGACGTGCAGCAGATTGTTCAGCTTGTTGCTGCTCGAGTTGATGATGTTCAGCCTGTTGCCTGTGAAATGGTTGGCATAGAAGGTGCCGATGAGGATACCCGCTACCATGGCTACGGCCATGAACAGCGGTGTGAGACGCTTATTCTTGTTTGCTTTCATCTTCTTCGTCGGGGTTAAGATAAATCACTTCGATGTTGGCTTGTCTGAGCAGGTCGATCCCGTCTTCCAGCCTGTATTTCTCTGCATAGACCACCCTTTTGATGCCGGCCTGGATGATGAGTTTCGAGCATTCGATACAGGGCGATGCCGTCACATAGAGCGTGGCTCCGTCGCTGTTGTTGTTGCTTCTGGCGAGTTTGGTGATGGCATTGGCTTCGGCGTGCAGCACGTAGGGCAGCGTGACGTTCAGGCTGTCCTCGCATCTGTTTTCGAATCCGCTGGGTGTGCCGTTGAATCCGTCGCTGATGATCATCTTGTCCTTCACCACGAGTGCGCCCACCTGGCGTCGCCTGCAGTAGCTGTTTTCCGCCCAGATGCGTGCCATGCGCAGATAGCGCAAGTCCAGTTGTCTTTGTTTGTCTTCCATCTTTATCTGATTCCGTTTCTTTTGAGTAGTGCCTTGATGGAGGGTTCAGCTCCTCTGAATTTCTTGTAGAGCGTCATGGGATGCTCCGTTCCTCCCTTGGAGAGGATGGTGTCTCGGAAGCGCTGGGCCGTCTGCTGGTTGAAGATGCCCTTTCGCTGGAACACGCTGAAGGCGTCGGCATCCAGCACCTCGGCCCATTTGTAGCTGTAGTATCCGGCGGCATATCCCCCGGCCATGATGTGGCTGAACTGGACGGTCATGCAGCAGTAGGGCAGTTGCTGGCTGATGATGGCCTTCTGCCAAGCCTGTTGCTCAAATCGGATGAGGTCTTCGTCAAAGGGCTCGGTGAGTGTATAGTAGGCCATGTCGAGCAGTCCGAAGCTCACCTGTCTCAGACAGTTGCATCCGGTGAGGAAGTTGCGGCTCTTGACGATGCGCTTGATGAGTTCGTCGGGGATGAGTTCGCCCGTCTGGTAGTGGAAGGCGAAGGTGCTCAGGAAGTCCTTCTCCACGGCATAGTTCTCCATGAACTGTGAGGGCAGTTCCACGAAGTCCCACCACACGTTGGTTCCGCTGAGGCTTTCAAATCGGGTGTTGGCAAACATGCCGTGCAGCGAGTGTCCGAACTCGTGCAGGAAGGTCTCCACCTCGCCCAGTGTGAGCAGGGCCGGTTTGTCGTCGGTCGGTTTCGAGAGGTTCATCACCACGCTCACGTGTGGTCTGACGTTCACCCCCTTCTTCGTGATCCATTGTCCCTGGTATTCGGTCATCCATGCTCCACTCTGTTTGCCCTTGCGGGGGTGGAAGTCGGCATAGAACACGGCGAGATAGCTTCCGTCGCGGTCGAACACCTCATAGGCCTTCACGTCGGGGTGGTAGACGGGTATGTCCTTGTTCTCCTTGAAGGTGATGCCATAGAGTTTGTTGGCGAGTCCGAACACGCCGCTGATCACCTTGTCCAGTTCAAAATAGGGTCTCAGCATCTCGGCATCGATATTGTATTTCTTCAGTTTCAGCTTGTGCGAGTAGTAGCCCATGTCCCAAGGCATCATCACAAACCGGCTTCCCTCCATCTGTTTGGCCATCTTCTCCACGGCCTCCCGCTCTTTCACGGCCACGGGTTTGTAGGCGATGACCAGGTCGTCGAGCAGCCTGTACACGTTCCGTGCGTTGCCGGCCATGCGGTGTTTCATCACATAGTCGGCATAGCTTCTGAATCCCAGCAGCTGTGCAATCTCGCGCCTGAGGTTGATGAGCCGTTTGCAGATATCGATGTTGTTGGCATCGTTGTGGTGGGTGCAGATGGTGTTTTTGGCCATATACATCTGTTTTCTCAGCTCCCTTCTGTCCGAGTAGGACATGAAGGGCGAATAGCTGGGGAAATCGAGCGTGAACACCCATCCCTCCTTTCCCGCCTCCCGTGCGGTCTGCGCGGCTGCTTCGATGGCGGTGTCGGGTAGTCCGGCCAGGTCTTTCCTGTCGGTGAGATGCAGCTGGAAGTCCTTGTTCTCCTTGAGCAGGTTCTGCGAGAACTGCAGCGAGAGCATGCTGGCCTCCTCCGAGAGTTTTCTCAGTTTCTCCTTGTCCTCGTCGTTGAGCAGGGCTCCGCTTCGGGTGAACCCTTCAAACTCCACCTGCAGCAGCCGCTGTTCCTCCTTGGTGAGATAGCGGTGATGGTGGTGTACATATTTGATTTTCTCAAAGAGCCGTTTGTTCAGCCTTATGTCGTTGGCGTGCTGGGTCAGGATGGGCTGCATCTTCTGTGCCAGGGCGTCCATCTCGTCGTTGGTCTCGGCGCTGAGCAGGTTGAAGAAGACGGTCGACACACGCGAGAGCAGGTCGTAGTACCCCTCTGGCTTGTCGTCCTCGTCCACCACGATGGTATTGTCAAAGGTGGGTCTGTCGGGATTGTTCACAATCCTGTCAATCTGCTCGTTCTCGCGTCGGATGCCTTCCATGAAGGCTTCTTCAAAATGTTCCAGCTTGATACGGTCAAAGGGCACGGTGTCGTGCGGCGTGTTGTAAGGTTCGAAAAACGGGTTGCTCATATTTCTTTTCTGCTAATTTTCAAATGGATATGTGATTCGTTCTTTCCGAATGCAAAGTTAGTGAAAAGGATTCATATATCCCTCATCTTCCGTTCATTTTTAAATAAACTTAAACAAAAGGCAGATTTTTCTGCGCATCTTTTTGGTTGTCTCGTCGGAAAATTCTATTTTTGCACTTGCTAACCCTCAAACAGCATTTCCTGTCGTATCCCCTAAAGAATCCGCTCCTGAAAAATGATTTGCGCCAACTGTCATACCGAGTTCAGCGGCAACTACTGTCCCGAGTGCGGACAGAGTGCCAAGACCTGTCGTTTCACGGTCAAGAATGCGTTGCTCTCCACGCTCGAGGTGTGGGGCATGGGCAACCGTAGTCTTCCGCGCACCCTCTTCTGTCTGTTCACGCGTCCCGGCCAGATGATAGGCGACTATCTCGACGGCCATCGGGTGCCCTATTTTCCTCCGGTCAAGATGCTGTTTGTGCTCTGCATCTTCTTTGCCGTGGTCAGTTCGTGGCGCAGTGGCGGGGAGACCCGTGGAGCGGATGCCGGCGACCTGATTGTCGAGGAGGTGAAGAACGACAGTGCCTTCTCGTCGGGCCGTTATGCCGAGGTGATGTCGCGTCCGCTCTTCAGTGTGGGCAACTGGCATCCCACCATCCGCGACCTGAAGGGCGAGCTCGAGTCGTTTTTCGATTGGATGGAGGCTCATAAGGCGGTCGAGTTGCTCAGTCTCCACTCTTTCTTCATGCTCATGGTGTGGTGGCTGTTCCGCAAGTCCCCTGTTCGTCCTCGCTCCACGCTGGCCGAGAATTTCTATATCCAGGTCTATATCAGTGGCCAGCTGATGGCCTTGTCGGTGCTGTGGATGCTGTTTTTCGGCAATGACCGGGGCGATGATATCTTCTATCCGTTGCCGCCGCTGCTGCTGTTGGCGGTCTTGGTGTGGGATTTCAGGTATCTCTTCGGCTACGGCTGGCGGCGCACCCTTTGGCTTACGCTGCTGGTTCATCTGCTGCTGCTGTTGCTGTTCATCACGGTGGTGGTGGCCTTCGTCCTGTCGGTAGCGGCGATGGCGGGGCTGCTGTCTTGAGCCTCTCCCTTGTCTACCTCCCTTTGTTGATGACGTAGATACCCGCCGTGGCCAGTGCTCCAGCCACCACATATTTCCAGTAGAAGGGTTCACCCAGACAGAGACAGGAGGTGACCGCCCCCACCACCGGGATGAGCGAGTTGTAGATAGCCACCTTTCCCACGGGGTTGCGTGTGATGAGATTGTTGTAGAGGGCGAAGCCCACGGTAGAGATGACTACCAGAAGCACCAGGATGATGATGCCCCAGGGGGTGATGCGCGGCAGGTTACCGTCCATGAGCAGTCCGGGCAGCATGAGAAGCAGTCCGCCACCGGCCAGGCTGTAGCCCGTTCCCACCATCACGTCCACCCGTTTGCCCAATCCCCGTGTCATCAGACTGGCAAAGGCTGAGCAGAGCGCGTTCAGGATGATCATTCCGTCGCCGAGCCAGGTGAAGTGTCCGCTCTCCTTACCGCCGAGGTTCAGCGCCAGCACACCCGCGATGCCCATGGCACAGCCGATCACCTTGTTGGTGGTCATGCGGTCGCTCTTGAAGAAGATGCAGGCCAGGATGACCACCGAGAAGACACTCATCGAGTTGAGGATGGCAGCCCTTGCCCCCTCGCTGTGCGAGAGACCGAAGTAGAAGAAACCATAGTGGAGCGTCGTGTTGAGCAGGGCGAAGACGAGCAGGAAGAGCCAGTCGCTGCCCTTCCTTACGGCAAAGGAGCGGTGGGCCGATGCCGCCATGGCGAGGATGATGAGTCCCGAACACACGAAGCGGAGGCCGGCAAAGAGCATCTTGCTGCCCGTCATCTCCTGGGTGATTTGGAACTCCTGGAATCCAATCTTGATAAGCGGATAGGCCCATCCCCAGAGGATGGCGGCGGTGAGTGCGAAGGTGGCGACCCAGGCTGGGCGCACAAAGATGGAAGAGTCTGTCTGTTTCATGTCTGCTTAAAAAAGTCTGCAAAATTAGTGAACATTTCACACATCTCCAAACATTTCCCCAAACATTTTCTCCAAAAATCGCGTTTGGGCCTGTTGATGGCATCAAGACCAAGGTTGACTCCATCAATACCCATATTGTCAATCTTGATAGGATGAATGATGTGAAATGTGGGTGTACGGAATCCTATGTCAGTTATTTCATATTTTTCTCCGTACACAGTATCGCGACAATTACCAACAAGTAGCCAGTAAGGCTTATGATGGGTGCCAATACGATTCGGCGAAAAGAGAAAATGTCCGTCTCAAAGTGAGTAAACGAGCTTCCATTACCCGACATAAGGATGAGTCCGAGGACGATGAGAAAGCACGCGATGGCAAGTAAAACGTAATTCTTCCGTGTGAATAGTAGATGCTTAGCATCATTCTTAATTGTTGTCTTCATAGTTCTTGATGTATTGTTCTACCAATTGTGTTCTTTCGTAATTGTTTGCCGTAACCAATGCGTGCTGCATAGTGCGGAGCCATGAGTTTCTTTGATATTGTGATGCAGGCTTACCATCAGATTCCTGTGATTGGTACCATGCCATCCATTCCGCAGAACGCTCAAGCAGGTTCCTCACTATGCTATCTGCCTTACCATATTCTTTAAGACGGTAATAGCATTCTGCCATCGCAAGTGCATCCTCTGTGTAAGGCACATTATAGTTCGGCAGTTCCTTTTGCCATTTATCTGCAACAAGTCTTGCACGTTTCATATCCCCATGTTCCATTAGTTTCGTTATCAGTATCGACATGATAAACTGATGTGTTTTCGCCATGCGCATGGCATCATCATCTACGTAAAGTCCTGCCTTGGACAGACCACCATAACGGAACCTGTTCATGATGTTGTCATAAAGACGATCCACGTCAACTGTTGTTCCTACAGATTCTGGAACTACCCGATAAGCCAGTCCTTCAAGAACAAGATGATCTTGCAGGAAAGGCAAGAGACTGCCTCCAAGACTTATGCTGATGTATAAAGGACGATCGGCAGGCGTATGACTAAGCATCTCTATTACAAGCAGGTCACTCTTGGTGAGATGAGTAGCACCGTTCATGTGTATAGTCATAGGAAGTCCCATATATTCTATCGTGATACTGTCATCGGGAGCAACCATGACAAATTCATTCCTACCCTCTGTATATTGTTCCCTGCTCCATGTTATAGGAAGACCTGGTGAACCGTAGGCAGGGCGCTTCATCTGGTCAATATACCAATCAGTCTGAGCATAAGAGAGGTTGCATACACGAGTGTCGGTGCGAACGCCCTCCACTTCATGATTGTACCACAACGGAAAAGTATCATTGTCGCCATTCGTAAAGATAACGGGATGTCCCTCATCCTGCATACTGTTCAGATAATTCGCTCCGAAATCCCTGCACATATAACGGTCACTGCGGTCGTGGTCATCCCAAGTCTGACTGACCATCTGCAGGGGGACAAGCATTCCGAGAGCAATGGCAATCACACAGTTCGAACGCTTCAACTGCATCCTACGAAACATAGCCGACAATCCCGCTACGCCCATACCTATCCATATAGCGTAGGCATAGAAAGAGCCAGCGTAGGCATAGTCACGTTCGCGCGGCTCCATAGGAGTCTGATTGAGATACACCACTATAGCCAAGCCTGTCATAAGGAACAGCAGCATTACGACATTCCATTGCTGATTGCCATGTTTACCGCGCCGAATCTGCCAGACCATGCCAAGCATTCCCAACAATAACGGGAGTCCATAGAATACGTTGCGTCCTTTGTTATTCTTCAGGTCGGAAGGCATCATGTCCGTATCACATCCCAACAGCATGTTGTCAATCCAGCGTATGCCCGTAATCCAGTTGCCATGTTCTGCTTCACCATGCCCCTGAATGTTGTTCTCCCTACCGACGAAATTCCAGAAGAGATAACGAAGATACATGTGGTTTACCTGATAGGAAAAGAAGAAACGTAGATTATCCCACTGAGTCGGCAGTCCGTTTCTTTTCTCTACACCGCCGAGCCATTGTTCGTATGCTTCGCTATGGCGCTCAGAGTGCATTCGTGGAAACAGCATGTTCTGCTGATAGATGTAATCCCGTCTTCTGCCAACCTCCACATAGCGGCATTCCGTTGTGTCAGGAGACTTCTGATAGATAGCACCCTTGTCCTTGAAACATGGCACGAGATATTCTCCCTCAGGTTTCCGTTCCACCTCACTGGTATATGCCGGACCATAGAACAACGGTTTATCACCATACTGCTCGCGTCCAAGATAATACGCAAGGGAGAAAACATTGTCAGGAGAGTTCTCGTCCATAGGAGGATTAGCTGCCGAACGTATAAGTATCACGGCATAGCAACTATATCCCAACAGCAGTGACATGACGCTCAGTGCCGTGGTATGCCACAATCGGGTTCTTGCCTTGACCGTCCATGTTATGATTCCTATGGCAAGCAATAATACATAAACGTACAATCCCGTGTTATAAGGAAAACCGAAAGTGTTGGTCATTATATGCTCGAACCAGCCTCCTATCCTTACTACTCCAGGAATGAAACCATATAGCATCACGGCTACAACCAGCGCACCTACGGCAATGGCTCCAAGAGTGCGCCAGCGTGTTATCTTCTTCACATTTCTATAATACATAAATAGTACCATCGGTGGGATGCAAAGAAGGTTGAGCAAATGCACACCAATGGATAGACCTATGATATACGCTATCAGTATAATCCAACGGTCACTCGCCTTGTCGTCGGCTTCATCCTCCCATTTCAGTATCAGCCAGAAGGTAAGGGCAGTGAGGAAACTGCTGAATGCATAGACCTCAGCCTCTACAGCAGAGAACCAGAACGTATCGCTCCATGTATATGCCAATGCGCCAATAAGTCCGCAGGCTTCTGTCAGCGCCACGTTTCTCTTTGAATAATCATTGCCCGAGATAACGAGTTGCCTGACCAGATGCGTGATAGTCCAGTAAAGAAATAAGATACAGCCTGCACTGAGCAATGCAGACAATAGGTTTACCATGCGCGCCACCTCCGAGGGACTGCTGGCAAACTGTGAAAACAGATTCGCCATAAGCATGAAGAATGGTGCGCCTGGCGCATGACCAATCTCCAGTTTATAACCGCATGTGATAAATTCCGGGCAGTCCCAAAGACTTGCCGTTGGTTCGATGGTGAGACAATAGGTTATGGCTGCAACAATGAATGCGAGCCACCCCATGCACCTGTCAATAATAGTAAAAGTTCTTTTTTGCATAACCGCTAATTTTTAATCAGCTGCAAAGTTAGCAAAAAAGAACTTTTCATGGGGAATACCTTTCCTGACATTTCCCTGACATTAGCCTGACAATTACCTATCTATCTGACTTCCAACGAATAGCTTTTTCCTCTGTCAGACTCTATTTTTAGGTTGCTATGCTCTTCTATTATAGGTTTTACTCGTTTTATAAGTGTGTAAAGTGTATCGCTTGCATCTGGTTTCTTAGGCCAGAGGCGATCACATATCTCTTGTTTTGAAAGGGAATGACTCTCCGACTGCATAAACATTTCAAGCAAAGTGTGCTGCATAGGAGTGAAGCGGATTTGCTCGCCTTTCTGTGTCATGAACTTATCGTTTGCATAGATAAGACCGCCATAGTTCAGACCTTCAACGAGAAGTTCCGGCTTAAACTTTCTCATATACCAAAGGCTTCCAATCATCCACAGTATTCCTGAGAGCAAAAGTGCTCCTGATGCCCTTTGGTCTGATAGCATGAAGACAGTCATGAAATCGCAGTTTGCCTCTGCAACCATTTCAGTCTCTTGTTTCTCACCTCGACGAACAGTTCTCATGGCAATACATGCTGTATCTTTTAGTTCTGCAATGGTAAGATAGTTGCGATAACAACGGATGGTATCTGCACTTACCACGTCACATTGCATCTCAACCAGTGTAAGTTCAAGGGCATTATTTACATCCGTTTCTATTCTGTCAGATGCACTTCGATAGCTGCACATGCTGGAGCAGAAAGCAGTTACCATGATAAATACAAATATGAGTATTGGGAGTTTCTTCATAAATTCAATTGTTGTTAAATTAAAACACCGACCGAGAACTACTGAAAAAATCCAGATCTTCAATCACATTACCTTCAGCATCAGTAATACGCCAGTGTGTGATATTGCGTTGTTCACTTCCTATTCGAACTCCGCATTTAGTCACCTTGCGCCCATCTGCCGCATAAGGTATAGCATATCCCTTATCATCAATCTGTGCCAAGGCATTCTCTACTGTATCATCAACTTTCAATTCGAGTACGAAGATGTCTGTCTTGGTCTTGATAACCACATCAGCACGACCGAGTATGCTCTTGACTTCGGTATCAACTTTACTGTTAAGGAGAGAGAATACTGCATAGAGGATTAGTTTATAAAAAGCTTCTCTCGTTTTTTTTGCCATCCACTCCTTTTTTGTGATAATGTCATAAGGAAGGCAGGCAATCCATGAACGTAGCCCTATAAGTGCTGTAGATAAATCACCATTCTTTAATGCTCGTGCCATTGCCAGAACAGCAGCATCACGTTCCAAATCGTCCGCGTCCATTAGATAATTGGTCAGACTTTCTATCATGCCCCGTCTTACTTCGTAATTAGGAAAGTGGAGTGTGTAAGAATCCAAATCTTTGTCATACGAAGCTATTGTAAGATACCCGCTTTGGTAAAGCAAAGGAATTGGCGTGCTAGCATTTTCACATGGCACGTTAAAAGCATTGATAGACAACTCGGCTCCATCAAAATCAAGTGGATTGAACTCTGGATGATGCTGCAGATGTTCTATCAGAGACTTAGAGGTTCCGGAATCGAACCAATATGGATCGGTTGTTTGTTTGTCTAAAGCTTTCAACAGGCTAAATGGTGCATACACATCCTTGCTTCTTGGTGAGAAATGATAACCATCATAGTTCTTCTTTAGCAAAGCATATGCTTCATCTACAGTAATATTAAGGGCATCTGCATATTCCTCAATGCATGGACGGAGAGTTGTATCTAATTCTTCTTGCGTAATACCGCATAATCCAGAGTATTTGTCATCAAAAGATATTTGATTCAAGTTGTTCAACTCTGAGAATATACTGAGTTGTGAGAACTTTGTTACACCAGTGATGAAGACAAAACGCAGATATTCGCCTTCATCCTTAAGCACCTGATAGAACTCGCGAAGCAAGGAACGCATAGCATCAAGCTTATCAGGATCACTCATTAATCTCATGATGGCAGAGTCGTATTCGTCAAGGATAACAACAACCTTCTCACCTGTTAGTGCAAACGCATTGTGAATCAAACGACGAAATCTTGCACCTGGTGTTTTGTCTGCCTCGTTTCTGCCATACACTGCCTCATAATCACCAATGAACGCCTCTAACTTCGACTTGGCATCAGGAATACTACAGTCCTTCAGACCACTCAGGATAAAATGAAGCACAGGGTACTTTGTCCACTGCTTTTCTAACTCCATCACCTTCAGTCCTTCAAACAATTCTTTCTGACCTTTGAAATATGCCTT
>JAEDMP010000067.1 GCA_016302965.1 Bacteroidaceae bacterium | reverse complement strand
ATGCGCTACGTGTAGCGTCGTTGTCCTTCTGTACGCACTTGCTCCAGTCAATCTTAGGAGCCTTGCCGCTGAACCACTCTGCCTGCTGTGCCGCCTTCTCAGGGTTAGCGCCGGCCCAAGCCTTCTCCTCAGCATAACGCTCAGCGCAGATGCCCTTGAGCTCCTCAGCGCGCTTGGCGTAGAGTTCCTGTACTTCAGGGAAGATCTGGAATGGGTTCTCAGGATCACCACCGAGGTTCTTGACGGTGTTGACGTATGCGTCGCCGCCGAGAGGAGCGCCGTGGGTCTTGCAGTTGGCCTCGTAAGAAGAGCCGTCGGCCTTCAGGGCACCCTTACCCATGATACACTTGCCGATGATGAGTGCCGGCTTGCCCTCCACCTGCTTTGCCTTGTCGAGAGCCTCGCGAATCTGGTCAACGTCGTTACCGTTGATCTCGAATACCTCCCAACCAAGTGCACGATACTTGGCGGCTGTGTCCTCGTTCATAACCTCCTTGGTCTCGGTAGAGAGCTGGATGTCGTTGCAGTCGTAGAACATGATGAGGTTGTCGAGGCCGAGCACAGAAGCCACGCGGGCTGCACCTTGTGAGATTTCCTCCTGGATACCCCCGTCAGAGATGTATGCGTAGATGGTCTCCTTGCTGAAAGTCGGGTTGCCGGTATGTGCGGCAAGGAACTTGGCTGCGATGGCAGCACCAACGGCAAACACATGACCCTGTCCGAGAGGACCGGATGTATTCTCGATACCGCGGGCTATCTCAAACTCCGGGTGACCAGTGGTAGGAGAACCCCACTGACGGAACTGTGACAGTTCGTCGAGTGTGAACTTACCTATCAGTGTGAGCTGCGAATAGAGCATCGGAGCCATGTGGCCTGGGTCGAGGAAGAAACGGTCGCGACCTACCCACTCAGGGTTCTCGGGGTCATACTTCAGGTACTCGCTATAGAGCACATTGATGAAGTCTGCACCACCCATGGCGCCACCCGGGTGACCACTCTTAGCCTTTTCTACAGCAGAGGCAGCCAGAATACGGATATTGTCCGCTGCCTTGTTCATTAGATTTTTGTCATTCATACTTTTGTTATGATTTAAGTTTGTATACACAATTCTTTGGTTTAACACTAATAATTATTTCACATCAAGCACCACAATGGAACGTGCCGGAACCTTCACCGTGAGAACACCTTTCTTTAGTTTTGCGTCCTTGAAGTCAACCGGACGGATGCGGTCGGGGTTCTCAAAGTCGTTGTAGTCAGCCACGTTGTCGCAGGTGAGGATGCGTCCGCTAACAGCCTTTGCCTGTGCGCCTTCAAGACTAATCTCCACTTCCTGCGGTTCTGTGAGGCTCACGTTGGAGAGCGAGAGGATGATGCTGCCGTCAGCCTTCTTTGCAGCCGAAGAGTAGAGCATGTCTATCTTGCGGCCGTTCTTGGCATGGCTGTCGCCACGCACTGCCTTTGACGTGCACTGTACGTCGAGCGGCAGATGGGTTGCCTCCTGGAAGCCCTTGTACATCTCGAACACATGGTAGGTTGGGGTCAGTACCATGTGGCCTGTACCCTTCTGGTCGGTGAGAATCATCGACTGGAGAACATTCACCACCTGGGCGATGTTTGCCATGCGCACGCGGTCGCAGTGGCGGTGGAACACGTTGAGTGAGAGAGCAGCCACGAAAGCGTCGCGCATGGCGTTCTGCTGATAGAGGTGACCGCGGATGGTACCAGGTTCCTCGTCCCACCATGTACCCCATTCGTCCACGAGCAGACCAATCTGCTTTTTCGGGTCTTTGCGGTCCATGATTTCCGCATGCTTCTTCACCACATCCTCAATCTCAAGACACTTGCCGATGGTCCAGTAGTAGTCGTCGTCTGAGAACTTTGTGGCAGAACCCTTGCTTCCGCTCCATCCTGCCACGGTATAATAATGCAGTGACACGCCGCTCATGCGATGCCCCACACGGTCCATGAGCACTTCGGTCCAGTTCCAGTCGTAGTCGCTGGCTCCACTGGCAATCTTGTAGAGGTTGTTGCCGTCATAGTTGCGGCAATACACGGCATAACGGCGGTAGAGGTCGGCATAGTATTCGGGACGCATGTCGCCACCGCATCCCCAGCTTTCGTTACCCACACCGAGGAACTTCACCTTCCATGCCTTGTCACGGCCATTCTGCCGGCGGAGCTTGGCCATAGGCGTGTCGCCGTCACTGGTCATATACTCAACCCACTTTGCCAGTTCTTCCACAGTGCCGCTTCCCACGTTGCCGCTGATATATGGCTCGCAACCGAGCATCTCGCAGAGGTTGAGGAACTCATGTGTGCCGAAGGAGTTGTCTTCGATGGTGCCTCCCCAGTTGTTGTTCTGCATCTTGGGGCGCTTGTCCTTTGGTCCGATGCCGTCCATCCAGTGATACTCGTCGGCAAAACAGCCTCCTGGCCAGCGCAGCACAGGAACCTGAAGGGCCTTCAAAGCCTCGAACACGTCCTTGCGGTAGCCGTTGATGTTTGGTATCTGGGAGTTTTCGCCAACCCACAGTCCGCCGTAGATGCAGGAACCAAGGTGCTCAGCAAACTGTCCATATATCTCTTTATGGATTTTCTGGGTGCCTTGGGTAACGTGTACTGTAACCTTGGCGTTGTCAGCCATTGCCGTCATTGAGAAGGCGGCAATGGTGATAACTGTGAATATTCTTTTCATACGTTCAAGCGAACTTTAATTCCTGATTCCTTACGCCTTGTTGTTGACCGCTGCCTGCTCGATGGCAAGACCGCGCTTGTAGTTTTCAATCCACTTGTTGAAACCTGCAACATCTTCGGCAGTAGGTGCTATTTCCTCTCCGGTATTGCCGGCGAAGACGCAGTCCTCGAGCCATCCGGCAAGGGTCTTGGCCTCCGGATTGTTTACGAGGTACGAAGCAAGCAGTGCGATACCCCATGCACCACCTTCGCCAGCCGTCTCCATCACCGAGATGGGAGAATTGATGGCTGCCGCGAGCACACGCTGGCCCACGCCCTTGGTCTTGAACAAACCGCCGTGACCCGTGATGCGGTCCACCTTCACCTGCTCCTCGTTGAAGAGGATGTCGTTGCCAATCTTCAGTACACCTACCGAGGCGTAGAGGTTGGCACGCATGAAGTTGGCGAGGTTGAACTTGTCGTTGGCTGAGCGCACAAACATCGGACGACCTTCGGACAGACCGGTTACGGGCTCACCCGAGATGTAGTTGTAGGCAATCAGTCCACCGCAGTCGGCATCGCCCGTGAGGGCATTGTTGTAGAGTTTGCCGAACACTTCGTTCATGTCTACGGGGATGCCCAGCAGCTGCTGGTATTCCTTGAACAGGTTGACCCAGGCATTGAGGTCGCTGGTGCAGTTGTTGCAGTGAACCATGGCCACGAGCGAACCGTCGGGGGTGGTCACCATGTCGATCATCTCGTAAGGCTTGCTGAGGTCTTTCTCCAATACGATCATCGAGAACGATGAAGTGCCGGCAGAAACATTACCTGTGCGTTGCTTTACGGCATTGGTAGCCACCATTCCGGTGCCGGCGTCGCCTTCAGGAGGACATACGGGGATGCCCGGTTTCAGGTGTCCGGAAATGTCAAGGCGCTTTGCACCTTCTGCGGTGAGGAAGCCTGCATTTTCTCCGGCGAGTTTCACCTGTGGCAGTATGTCGAGCAGTTTCCATGAGAATCCCTTTGGCTCCACAAGCTTGTCAAACTTGGCAACCATCTCGGAAGAGTAGTCGCGGGTCTGAGGGTCGATGGGCAGCATACCCGAAGCGTCGCCAATGCCAAGCACCTTCTCGCCTGTCACCTGCCAGTGGATATAGCCGGCCAGCGTGGTGATGAAGTCGATGTCGGCCACGTGCTCCTCGCGGTCGAGGATGCACTGGTAGAGGTGGGAGATGCTCCAGCGCAGGGGGATATTGTAGACGAAGAGTTCCGACAGTTCAGCGGCTGCCTTGGCGGTGTTGGTGTTGCGCCAGGTACGGAAGGGAACGAGAATCTTCTGTTCCTTGTTGAAGGCCATATAGCCGTGCATCATGGCCGAGAAGCCGATGGCGGCCAGCACCTCAATCTCGCAGTCATATTTGGCCAGCACGTCCTTGCGGAGTTCTGCATAGCAGTCCTGGAGTCCATACCATATAGCTTCCACGCTATATGTCCAGAGTCCGTCGACGAGTTGGTTTTCCCACTCGTGGCTTCCCTGTGCTATAGGCTTGTTCTCCTGGTCTATGAGAACGGCCTTGATGCGGGTGGAGCCAAACTCGATACCGAGAATGGCCTTACCCTGCTGAATCGTTTCTTTTGCGGTCATATCTTTATTTTTTGAGGGGAGTTATGAATTCACTCCTCATCATAACTTCCCCAAATTATATTACTTGAAAGCCTTGTTCAACATGTAGTAAACCTCGTTGTTGCGGAGCTGGGTCTTGAATCCGCTGGTAGTGGTGTCCTTGTCGATGTTGATGCACTCGATGTCGAGCATTTCGGCAAAGTCTTCCCAATACTCGGCGGTGATGTCGTAAGAGAAGGCGCTGTGGTGGGTACCACCGGCGAGAATCCATGCACCGGCACCAATCTCGAACGAAGGCTGCGGAACCCAGAGGGCAGAGGCAACGGGGAGCTTAGGCATTGGCTTCGGCTCGATGCACTCTACCTCAGAGGTAATCAGGCGGAAACGGTTGCCAAGGTCAACAACGGTGGCCTTGATACCACGGCCTGTCTTGGATGTGAACACGAGGCGAGCGGTCTGCTCCTTGCGGATACCGATGCCCAGGAAGTGTACCTCAAGCGTAGGCTTGTTGACAGCGATGAGGGGACAAACCTCGAGCATGTGGCTCTGGAGACTGGATGTGCAGTCGGGAGCAAAGTTGAGGGTGTAGTCCTCAAGGAACGAGCAGCCCTTCTCCAAGCCCTGGTTCATCACCCACAGTGAGCGGTAGAGACAGGCGGTCTTCCAGTCACCCTCGGCACCGAAACCGATACCCTCGGCCATCAGGCGCTGTGAGGCAAGACCAGGAATCTGGTCGAAACCGATGAAGTTCGGGTCGTTGATGTCGGCCTCGCCAAGGTCGTCGAAGTTGGTGGTGAAGGCGGTGGCACCCTCTTCCTTCAACACGCGGCGCAGGGCAATCTCAGCCTTGGCGGCATGGAGCACCTTCTCCCAATATACCTCTTCGCCCGACTCGTCGATCTTGATGGTGTATTCCTTCTTATATTCCTCAACGAGAGCCAGTGCCTCCTCGTCGGAAACCTGCTTCCAGTACTCCATGAGGTTTGACACGGGATAGTAGTCAACATGGTAGCCGAGACGCTCCTCAAACTCTACACGGTCGCCGTCGGTAACGGCCACGTTGTTCATGTTCATACCGAACATCAGACAGCGGCAGTTGTGGGCGTCGGCCACTGCGGCAGCCACGCGCGACCATACGGCAATTCTCTCCTGAGCCTCGG
Source organism: Bacteroidaceae bacterium (assembly GCA_016302965.1). Lineage (GTDB taxonomy): Bacteria > Bacteroidota > Bacteroidia > Bacteroidales > Bacteroidaceae > Prevotella. The sequence continues at coordinate 7,790 of JAEDMP010000067.1, read as the reverse complement.
GGCTCTTCCAGTGACCGACAACAACCTTGCGGGGAACACGCATGCGGCTGCAGATATGACCGAACTCGATGTCGCCGTGAGCCGACTGGTTGAGGTTCATGAAGTCCATGTCGATAGTGTCCCATGGGAGGTCGGCATTGTACTGTGTGTGGAAGTGGAGCAGAGGCTTCTTCAGAGCCTGCAGACCCTTGATCCACATCTTGGCGGGCGAGAAGGTGTGCATCCAGGTGATGATACCCACGCACTTCTCGTCGTTGTTGGATGCCTTCATGATGGCCTCCACCTCGTTGGATGAGTTGGCGGTGCCTTTATATACTACCTTGATGGGCAGACGTCCCGATGCGTTCAGACCGTCTACCATCTCTTTTGAATGGCTGTCAACAGCTACTACTGCGTCGCCTCCATAGAGGAGCTGTGCACCGGTGACAAACCATACTTCCATGTTTTCAAATGCTTTAACCATAGTTTGATAAAAATTAGATTGTTAGTTGAATATGTTGTTTTTTCTGATTCCTTTATGATGATTCCTTGTAGCGGATTCCTTGAAGAGAATACAGGCTTATGATTTCTTCTTCTGGCCGTAGTAGGCGTTGGGGCCATGCTTGCGGCTGAAATGCTTCTCGATGAGCAGCGGGTTCATGGTGGTTTCGGGGTTGACGCTGAACGAAACGAAGGCCATCTTGGCCACCTGTTCCATCACCACAGCGTTGTAGACTGCATTGTCGGCATCCTTGCCCCAGGAGAAGGGACCGTGGTTCTTCACCAGCACACCGGGGGTGTGAACGGGGTTGATGTTGCCTGCGAGGATGCGCTTCACGATGACGTTGCCGGTTTCCAGCTCGTAGTCGCCCTTCACTTCGGCCTCGGTCATGTCGTCGGTGCAGGGAATCTCATCGTGGAAATAGTCGGCGTGGGTGGTACCGATATTGGGGATGTCCTTGCCGGCCTGTGCCCAGGCGGTAGCGTAGGTGGAGTGGGTATGCACCACACCGCCGATTTCGGGGAAGGTGCGATAGAGTACGAGGTGGGTGGGGGTGTCGGAGGAGGGGTTCAGGTCGCCTTCCACCACCTTGCCGGTCTCGAGGTCGACAACCACCATGTCTGATGCCTTCATGTCGTCGTAGCTCACGCCGGAAGGCTTGATGACTACCAGTCCTTTCTCACGGTCGATGCCCGATACATTTCCCCAGGTAAAAATCACGAGGTTGTGCTTCACCAAGTCGAGGTTGGCGCGAAACACCTTTTCTTTCAGTTCTTCTAACATATATAAAATAAGGTATTGTTGGTAATGATAAAAATGTGAATAATAAAATGTGAATAGTCTTTCTTGTTGTCCGCCGGATGGCGGGTGGGTTTCAGAGCTTGAAGCAGGAATGTTTTCCAAATGCTTTCTCGTTGTAGCGGTAGAGCGAGGCTCCGCGCTTCGAACTGGTCTTGTCTATCATGTCGGTCTTCTCGATAAACGACATCTCCTTGATGCGTTTCCTGAAGTTGCGCTTGTCCACCTCCTCGCCGCAAACGGCCTCGTAGAGCCGCTGCAGTTGGGTGAGCGTGAAGTATTCAGGCAGGAGATTGAAGCTGATGGGTTCCGAAGAGATAACCTCGCGCATCATCTTGCGGGCCTGATTGACCATCAGGTTATGGTCGGAATACATCTTGGGCAAATGGTCGATGTTCACCCATTCCACCCCGTGCTTCTCCTGAAGCTCCGGCGAATAGTCGTTGACATTGATGAGCGCGTAATAGGCGACGGAGATGACCCGTTCGCCCGGGTCGCGGTTCACGTTGCCAAAGGCCCCCACCTGGCGCATGAAGATGTTGTCCAGTCCGGTCAGTTCGTAGAGCACCCGGTTGGCCGCCGCGTCGATGCTCTCGTCCTCGCGGACAAAGCCGCCGTAAAGCGATCTTTGTCCGCTGCCAGGATTGAGTTTACGCTTGCCGATGAGCACCCTCAATTCGCCTTCGTCGAAGCCGAAGATGATGCAGTCAACGGCAACCAGAAATTTGGAATATTCTTGATAAAAGCCTGTCATGGTTTACCAGAAGTAGATATAGAACGAAGCGGTCAGAGCCAGGATGATAATCGAGTTGATCACATCCCACTTGTTCCAGCTGGCGCGCGTAGCGGCACGCTGTTCGGGAGTGGAGGTGCCGAACACGAGACCCTGAATCTTCTTGGGGTCGGGAGCTTCGGTGCAGAGGCTGACCACCACCACGATGATGATACAGGCGAGGAACATCCAGCCGCAGAAGAAGAGCCAGTTCAGGTCATAGAACAGATACTTGAACATGCTGTCGCTGGCATCGGCCACGTTGCTGTAGTATACCTTGGCACCCAGACGGGTCAAACCGATGATCATACCGCTGATGAGACCCCACATACCGCCCTTGGCAGAAGTGCGCTTCCAGCAGATACCCAGCAGGAAGGCCGAGGCAATACCAGGAGCGAGCACCGACTGAACGTCCTGCAGATAGGTGTAGAGCACGTCGCCCACACTGCGCATGATGGGAATCCAGAGGATACCGAGAATCACGATCACCACGGTGGCAGCCTGACCTATGAGCACGAGTTTCTTCTCGGGGGTGTCGGGACGGAAACGCTTGTAGAAGTCGATGGTGAACAGCATGGCCGAAGAGTTGAACAGCGAGGCCAGCGAACTCATCAGGGCGGCGAGAATACCGCAAACCACGAGACCCTTCACACCGGCGGGCAGAATCTTGGCCACGAGGGTGGGGAAGGCGGCATCGGCATTGGGGTTGCCGTTGGCCAGCAGGGGCAGGAAGCCCTCACCGCCGGCACCGATATACTTCTGGTGGAGGGCAAAGGCAATCATACCGGGAATGAGGAAGAGGAACACGGGGAGCAGCTTCAGGTAGGCGCCGAAGATGGTACCGCGGCGGGCTTCCATTTCATTCTTTCCGGAGAGTACACGCTGCACGATGAACTGGTCAGTACACCAGTACCAGAAACCGATGATGGCCGAACCAACGAGGGCTCCCAACCAGGGGAAGTTGGGGTCGTTGTTGTTGCGGATCAGTTCGGTCATCGTGTTGCCGTAGTCATTCACAGTCACGGCACCGCAGATGCTCATCATTTCATCCCAGCCTCCGAGTTCGCGGAAACCGAGCACGAGGATAATCAGCGAACCGAGCAGCAGGATAGGTGTCTGAAGCACGGAGGTGTAGAGCACGGATTTCATACCGCCGAAGATGGTGTAGATGGCGGTGATGATAACCAGACCGATGGCGGCAATCCAGAAGAAGTCGATGCCCCACAGTTCCTTGATACCGAACACCTGCTGGAACACGAGTCCACCGGCATAAACGGTCACGGCCACCTTGGTCAGCACATAGCTGATGAGCGAGATGACGGAGAGGATGGTGCGGCTCTCCTTGTTGTAGCGGCGTTCCAGGAACTCGGGCATGGTGTAGACCATCGAGCGGGTGTAGAAGGGAACGAATACCCAGGCCAGAATCAGGATCATCCAGCCCTGAATCTCCCAGTGGGCCATCGCCATACCGCTGGAGGCACCAGCGCCGGCGAGACCGATGAGGTGCTCGCTACCGATGTTTGACGCAAAGATAGAGGCACCGATGGCAATCCATGTTGCGTCACGACCTCCCAAGAAATAGTCGGCTGAGTTATTGTTCTTCTGACTAATAACCCAAACTACGATGCCAATCAGTGCTACGCAGAACACTCCAATGACAAGCCAGTCTAAAAATTCCATAATGTTTTACTTAAAGTTTTAAGGGTTAGTTGAAATAGTGATAAAGTTGTATTGATTAGAAAATGAATCTTTCTGGAAATGAATCCATCATGATATCTATTCCACTCCGGATTTGTTTCCTATTTGATGGAGAACTTGTAGGCCGCATGGCTGTAGTAGGTCTCACCGGGTTTCAGATAGGGAGAGGGCCAGTCCTTCTTGTTGGGAGAGTCGGGATATTTCTGGCTTTCCAGACATACAGACACATGCTTGGGATATTTCACACCGTTCTTGCAGGTGATGCCTGTTCCCTGGAAGTTACCGGTATAAACCTGCACGCCGGGCTCGTTGGTATACATCTCCATGAAGATGCCGGTGATGGGGGAGTAGAGGCTGGCGCATACCTGGGTGTCGTCACCCTTGCCGTCCTTATAGGTGTTCAGACACCAGTTGTGGTCATATCCCGTGGCATTCTTGATCTGCTGGAAAGTGGTGTCCACAATCGTCTCCCCGATGGCGTGGGCCTTGCGGAAGTCCATGGGAGTTCCTTCCACGGGCAGAATCTCTCCTGTGGTCATATAGGTGGAGTCGGCGGGGGTATAGTTGTCGGCATTGACATAGAGCACCATGTTCATGCCTTCCTTCGAGAGGTCGCCGTTGAGGTTGTAATAGTTGTGGTTGGTCATGTTGACCACGGTCTCCTTGTCGGTAGTGGCCTTGAACTGGATGTCCAGGGTGTTGTTGCTCAAAATGGTATAGGTGGTGGTGGCGGTCACTGTTCCGGGGAATCCGTTGTCGCCGTCGGGCGACACGATGGTGAGCACCAGGGTGGTGTCATTGGGCTGTTCGGCCTCATACACCTGATACATCCAGCCGGTGGGGCCTCCGTGCAGACAATGTCCGAAGTTGTTCTGGGGCAGTTGGTATTCTTTTCCTTCAACCGTAATTTTTCCCTGGTTGATGCGGTTGGCATAACGTCCAACCGAGGAGCCGTAGTCGCTGGGCGAGTTCTCTGCATCGGCATACTGTGCGATGTTGTCGTAGCCGAGAACGACATCCGTGGGTTTCCCGTCTTTGTCAGGTACGACGAGTGACACTACTCGACCTCCGAAATTGGTGATGCATACTTCCATGCCATTGTTGTTTTTCAGCGTGAACAGGGCAGTTTTCTTGCCGTTGATCACAGAGTCAAACTTGGCGGGATTCAGTCCCGAAAGGGTGGTGGGGGCTGTTTGGTTGCCCGAGGTGCAGGCGGCCATGATGGTGGCCAGCAGTCCCATGCCTGCGAAAGCTGTTTTTAGGTTTTTCATTGATCAGTGAATATTATTTTATGAATTGTTCTGTTTCAGGGTGTAAAGGTAATCATTTATTCTGTAACTGCAAGCATTTTTTGTGATTTTTTTATGCAAAAGTGTAATATTTACACTATACATATTAAAAAAAACACATGCTGCAATCATTTTGCAGCATGTGTCGACCGTTCAGAGCCCGTTTTTTGCGTTGCAGGTCTCTGTGATGGCATCTTTGTCAAGATGCCTTTTGGGGGATATCTTTTGGATGATTTCCTGGCGGATTAGCAGATCTTGCGAGAGCCGTCGCTGATCACCACATCGTATACCTTGGGAGCGTGTCCGTACTTGGCGGCAAACTTCTCCTTGGCATCAGCGATGAACTTGTCGTAGAGGTCTTCCTTCACCAGGTTGATGGTGCAGCCACCGAAACCGCCACCCATGATGCGGCTACCGGTCACGCCGTTCTCCTTGGCAATGTCGTTCAGGAAGTCGAGTTCCTCGCAGGAAACCTCATACTCCTTGGAGAGTCCGTAGTGGGTCTCGTACATCATCTTGCCTACGGTTTCATAGTCGCCGGCGTTCAGTGCGTCGCAGACGGCCAGTACGCGGTCTTTCTCACCGAGCACGAACTTGGCACGGCGGTAGTCCTCGTCACCCACTTCGGCCTTCACCTCGTCGAGCTGTTCCCAGGTGCAGTCGCGCAGGGTCTCGAAGGTGAGTTCAGGATGCTTGGCGGCAATGTGCTTCACCACGTTCTCGCAGCTGTTGCGGCGGTCGTTGTAGGGAGATCCAGCCAGTTCATGCTTCACTACAGAGTCAACGAGCACCAGCTTGTAGCCCACGGGCTTGAAGGGGAAGTACTCGAACTCGCGGCTGCGGCAGTCGAGACGCATGAGACATCCCTCTTTGCCGAAAACGCTGGCAAACTGGTCCATGATACCGCAGTTCACGCCGCAGTAGTTGTGCTCAGTGGCCTGACCGGCCAATACCATATCCCACTTCGACACCTTGTTGTCGCCGAAGAGGTCGTTCAGAGCGTAAGCGTAGCAGCTTTCCAGGGCAGCCGAAGAAGACATACCGGCGCCAAGGGGCACGTCACCTGCGAAAGCGGTGTTGAAACCCTTCACATCCACGCCTCTCTTCTTCATCTCCTGCACGACACCATAGATGTAGCGGGCCCAGCTGGCGCGGGGTCCCTCGGGGTCGTTCACCTTGAACTCTACGCGGTCCTTGAGGTCGATGGAGTAGGCCATCACGGTCTCTGTACCGTTGGGACGGATTTCGCACATGATGCCTTTGTCAACAGCACCGGGGAATACGAAACCTCCGTTGTAGTCGGTGTGCTCACCGATGAGGTTGATACGGCCGGGAGAAGCATAGATGTTACCTGTTTTTCCGTCGAAATGCTTGATAAAGCGGCTTCTTACATATTCTATATCCATAATCGTTTGACTTTAAATTGGTTAGTATAGTATTAATGAATATTTGATTAACGTTGTTATTTGGCGCTCAGTCCAATCTTGCTACCCCAGTTGCAGAACCAGATGATGTAGGCGTAGTAGACGAACATGATGCACATGGCGATGATGACACCGGTCATGTCGACGATGGCACCCATCACAGGCATCAGGATGGCAGCGCCAATCACACCCGTGTTGATTACGCCCGAAGCGGCCTTGGTGTGCGGACCGAGTTCCTGCAAACCGAGGTTGAAGATGAGGGGCCACATCACCGAGTGGAACAGTCCGGCAGCCAGCATGCACCAGATACCCACCATGCTGCTGGAGAAGAGCAGGGAGAGGAGGATGCAGAAGGCACCGAGGCAGAGGCAGGCGGTGAGGAGTTTGCGGGGTTCGAACTTGGTAAGGATGCCGGCGCCGATGAAACGGCCCACCATCATGCCACCCCAGTAGAAGGCGAGGAAGCCAGTCACCACGTCAGACACGTCCTGTCCGGCATATTCGGGCAGCAGTTCGAAGCGGTATTTCAGCATCGAGGGAACACCAATCTCTACACCCATATAGGCGAAGATACCCAGTGCGCCGAGCCATACGTGCGGATATTTGAACACGCTGCTCTTGTATTCACGGTGCTCGCCGGCCTCTTCGGCCTGCTTGCCCTCGTCAATCTTGGGGAGCTTCAGCAGCATCAGAATCACGCATACCACGATGGTAAAGATACCCAATCCCATGTAGGGACCCGGCACATACTCGGGAGCAGGCGTCTTGCCGGCAATGATGATCTGGGTGATGAAGATGGGGGCAACCGTGGTGGCAACCGAGTTGAGGGCCTGTGAGAGGGTCATGCGGAAGGCACCCTTTTCGGGCGAACCCAGCACCATCACATAGGGGTTGGCCACATTCTGCAGCATCACGATACCCATGGCCACCAAGCACATCGTGCCGAGGAACACGGCATACACGTTGGCACCGGCAGCGATGGCGGCGTTGATGCCCAGCGAGTTGATGACGAAGCCCAGACCCACTACGGCCAGACCCAATACGAGCGTACCCTTATAGCCAATCTTGCTCATCAGGAGCGAGAAGGGGATAGCCAGCAGATAGGCACCATAGAAAGCGGAGTTGACATACTGTCCGTCTTGTGCTGTCAGGTTGAAAGCCTTTGAGCAGAAGGGGATCATGGAGTTGTTCATCGTGGTGACAAATCCAATCAGGAAGCACACGATGAAGACGACGATAAGTGCGAACGTGTAGTTCGGCTGTTGTTTCTGACTCATTTTGTTTTGATAAATGTATTTGTTGATAAATGTATCTGTTGATAAATGTAT
>JAEDMP010000123.1 GCA_016302965.1 Bacteroidaceae bacterium | reverse complement strand
TTTTTTCTTTTTTTAACGGGTTGTTTGTGCAAGATTTGCTATCTTTGTTGTTTGTAAGGGTGAAACCAAATTTATAAATAACGACAAACAATGAAAAAGATTTTTGCTCTGATGACTATCGCCCTTCTGGCGATGACCAGTTTCTCACTCCAGTCGTGCGATGATGACGACAACGACTATGTGCCCGCCACCTACGCCGTGGTGACTGTGAAACCCAATGCCGACAACAGCTCCTTCGTGATGCAGCTCAACGACTCCGTACAGATTATGGCCTCCAACATGGTCACCTCACCCTTCGGCACCAAAGAGATGCGAGCCCTCATTGGCTTCACGGCTGCTGATGGGCAGCAGACTGAGGGAGATCTGACCCGTGTGAAGGTGCTTTGGATGGACAGCATCCTCACCAAGCCTGTGGCCCGAGATCTGGGTGAAGAGGCCAACAAAGAAACCTATGGCGACGAGCCTATCGAGGTGGTGAACAGCTGGGAGACCGTGGCCGAAGACGGCTATCTCAACCTCCGCTTTCGCGGCTATTGGGGAGACCTGAAAAAAGCCCATACCATCAATCTCGTCCATCGTACGGATGCCAACCGGCCCTATCTGCTGCAGCTCTATCACGACAACAAGGGCGACGAGGGCACGATTGTTGCCGACGGACTGGTGGGCTTCCGTTTGCCCGAGGCCTTCAACCAGGGCGATGAACCCATCACCATCACCTTGCAGTACGAATCCTATAGCGGCAAACTCAAGACCGTCAACTTCAAGTATATCCCCCGTAAGGATTAACTCCTTCGGTTGACAGAGAAAAGAAAGCGGATGTTGTGGCTGGCTGACAACGACGAGAAACGCATTGCCCGAGGCGTGGCCAAGGGCGACAAGCGGGCGATGAGGGCATTGTATGCACTCGTGGCTGGCAGCATGTCGAGTGCCTGCCGCCGCTACATCACCCAAGATGATGATGCTCAGGATGTGGTGCAAGACGCCTTCCTGAGCATCATCACGCATATCGGCGACTTTGTTTATCAGGGCAAAGGCTCGCTCCGCGCCTGGGCCACCCGTATCGCCGTGAACCAGGCCCTCAACTTTCTGAAACGCCAACAGCAGCAGCCCCTCCTGCTCAACGAAGAGTTGCTGGGCGACTTGGCAGACGATGACAGCCCTCCCGACCTCTATGCGATGGATGCCGACCGTTTACATGCCCTGATCCGCTCCTTGCCCGACGGCTATCGCACCGTATTCAACCTCTATGCCATCGAGGGCAAGAGTCATCGCGAGATAGCCGCCCTGCTCGGTATCAAGGAGAACACCTCCGCCTCGCAATACCATCGGGCAAAGGCCATGCTGGCCCGGCAAATCAAACAGTATTTATCTCAAAATTCCCCCTCCCATGAAGCATGATTGGATAGACATTTTGCGTACGAAGATGCAGAGCCACGAGATGGAGCCTCTGCCGATAGACTGGGCGAAGGTTGACAACCTTGCCGAAAAGAAGGCGGCTGGCAGCAGACAGAGCAGTTGGGGCTGGCGGCGCCTCTCGGCGGCTGCTGCCTTGCTGTTGCTCGTAGGGTGGGGGACTGTGCGCTATTCGGCTTCATGGTCGGGACAGGATGGTGCCGATAAGATGGTGCCGGAAGAAAAGCGCTTGGCTGCTGTATCGGAAAATCATTCCGGGGGAAAACCGTCTTCGGAAAGAAATAGAGCCTTTGATGGGAATGGAAGCTTTGAAGGAAAGGAGGCGATGGCCACGAAGACATCAGCCGCAAAGCAAAAACCGTCCGAGATGATGAATCCTTCTGGTGTGCCAGAACGATTGGATGGGAGTGGCTCTTCAGATTTGAGCGAGTCTGCAGAGTTGGTCGAATCTTCAGAGTCGAAAGAATCTGCCGGGACCAATACGGACAAAAGCCGGGAACCTTTCCGTTCTGTCGTCCGCCAAAACAGTCAGAAAACGACTCCCGACCCCTTGCTGCTGGCTGAGGCCAAGATGAATCGCAGCCGCGGAAAAGCCTCATTGCTGCTGGCTGCATCGCCCAATATGGGAGGCAGTTCCGCCACGATGGGAGGACTCTCTGTGGCGGGTCTCTATGGCGATGCCCCTGCGAATATGTCATTCGCTGCTCCCCTGCTGTTGGCAGGTAAAGAGACCGTGCCGCAGTCGACCGTCAACCACCATCAGCCGCTCCGTTTCACCCTTGCTTGTTCCTGTCCACTCGGCAACCGTCTGAGTCTGGTGAGCGGTATCAGTTACAGTTATCTCTATTCCGAACTGGGCAGCCAGTCGTCGGGCTATTCCTCGTCGGGCAGCCAGGAACTCCATTTCCTGGGCATCCCCCTTTCGTTGCGTTTCCGTTTCTTCTCGATAGGCAACTTCGGTATGTATCTCGGTGCAGGAGGAATGGTGGAAAAAATGGTTGGCGGCAATCTTGCATCCACCATCCATCGGGGAGGCCGGAAGGAGCGTGAGTCATCGTCGGTTTCGGTCGGTTCGCTTTATTGGTCGGCCCATGCTTCGCTGGGTGTCGACTACCGTCTGTTCGGTTCCATCTCGCTCTTCGGCGAGGCCGGAGTCTCCCATTATTTCAATCCCTCCATCCGCGTCAGCACCTATTATTCCGACCATCCCACCAGCCTGCAGCTCCAGTTCGGTCTGCGCTACGACCTGCCGTAGTGCAGCTCCATCTTTTTTCTGCCAAAAGCACAAAAAAGTTGCAGTCCAGTGCAATTATTCCATAATTTCCTATTATCTTTGCAGTGTAATGCATTATTCACTCACATAGATTCTTTTATGAAACAGATACCACGCACCACCTATCTTCGCCAGTTGCTCACATGGCGGGACAAACAGATTATCAAAGTCATTACAGGCATCCGTCGTTCAGGCAAGAGCACCCTGATGCAACAAT